>JBKKDD010000095.1:0-4552 GCA_046708705.1 Miltoncostaeaceae bacterium
GAGCTCGGTCGGGCCTCCGACGTGATGATGGCCCATCCAATCGAGCTCCAGCTGCGCAACCTCCAGACGATGGTCGAGATCGGAGTGGACAAGAACTCCACGATCGTCTTTCCTGCACCGCTGATGAGCACCATCCAGGAGCTGGGCGCCTTCCTGAGCCGGGAAACCGCAGCCGCAAGCCACCCGGTGCCCGTGACGCCCGGCCAGCCGACACGGGCAAGCAGCGCGACACAACCGGCGGTGTACCCGAACGGCGCACCCGTTCCCGCCTGATGAACCGCGCCGAGGCGCTCGGAGGTATGAAATGACGCAATTTCTCGCTCAGGGGATCCCGTTCGCCGACGCCTGGTCCATGCACGACGGTGACGTGGGCTTCGGCTACTAATGGCTGGTCATGATGATCGGCATGTCGCGCTCTGCGGAGCGATCATGCCGTCGTCCTCTGGCTGCTGCGTGGCGGAGCGGCCGCGAGCCCGGAGCGTGAGCCGGTGCGGGAAGAGCCGTCCCCGACAAAGATCCTCGACCGGGGACTGGCCGGCGGTTTGCTGAGCGTCGAGGAATACGGACCGCCGCCGCCTTCTCGCGGAGCCCGGCCCGGATGCGCTCGACGCCCGCGAGCCGACGACGGTCGGAGCAGACCGATGGCCGCCGGACGCCTCACCACCGTCGTCGTGGCGCTCACGGCCGGGGGGCTCGGCGCCACCGCGGTTCTGGCACCGGCGGCGCCCACGTCTCCGAGTGCGCGCGCACCGCGCTTGGCAAGCGACCGAGCCCGCTCCGGGTCACGTGCGTCCACGACGCGGGCACCTGCACACCTTCGCCAGCTTCGGCGAACTGGTGGCCCACGTGCGCGACCACCACGGCCACTGATGGGCGAGCGCCCTGCTGGAGTCCGCCGCTGCACGCCGCCCGCGCCGAGCCGGAGCCTGGCGGGTCGCCCTCGAGACGGGCCTGCTCAACACCGAGGCGACGGTTGACGCGGCGACCCGCTGAGTCGTCACCCGCCGCAGGAGGCGAGGGCGCGATCGACGGCCCGCGGGAGCCGATGGACGCCGGGGACCCAGTCGAGTCGGCCGCGGATCGGCGTGGGTTGAGTTCGCGCGAGGCCGAACGCCGGCTGCTCTCCCACGGGCCCAACGAGCTGGTGCGACACGGTGGGCCGGGGGCGCTCGCCGAGATCGTGCGCCAGCTCGTCCACCCCCTCGCGCTGCTGCTCTGGGCGGCCGCGCTGCTCGCGCTGATCGGTGGCACGACCCCCCTGGCGGCGGCGATCGTGGTGGTTGTCGTGCTGAACGCGCTCGTGGCGTTCCTTCAAGAGCGGCACGCCGAGCGCGCCGTCGAGGCGCTGCGCCGCTTCATCCCGGCCGCGGTCACCGTGGTACGCGACAGCCGCGAGCAGCAGGTGGACGCGAGCACGCTCGTGCCCGGCGACCTGGTCGTGGTGACCGAGGGCGACCGCGTCTGCGCAGACGCCCGGATCATCCGGGGGGCGCTCGAGCTCGACATGTCCACCCTCACCGGCGAGTCGGCGCCGGTCGAGCGCGAGGCCGGGCTGGCGTCCACGACGACGAGCCGGCTCGAGGCGCCGGACCTGATCTTCTCGGGCACCGGGTGCCTGGCGGGCGAGGCCCGTGCCGTGGTGCTGGCCACCGGGATGCACACTGAGCTCGGGCGCATCGCCGCCCTCGCCCAGCGGCGGGGACGCGAGGAGAGCCCGCTCGAGCGCCAGGTGCGCCGGGTAGCCTGGCTGATCGCTGTCGTCGCGGCCTCGGCGGGGCTCCTGTTCCTCGCGCTGGGGACGCTCGTCGCCCACCTGCCCCTCGGGGACGCCATCGAGTTCGCCATCGGTCTCCTCGTTGCCAACGTCCCGGAGGGCCTGCTGCCGACGATCACGCTCGCGCTCGCGGTCGGCGTGCGGGTGCTCAGCCGCCGCGGGGCCGTGGTCAAGCGCCTGAGCGCCGTCGAGACGCTCGGGTGCACCACCGTCATCTGCACCGACAAGACGGGCACACTCACCCAGAACCGCATGACGCTCGCCGAGAGTTGGGACCCCGCCGGCGAGGGTGCGGGGTCACGGCTGCTGGCGCTCGCCGCCCGCTGCACCACCGTGGAGCCGGCGGCCGACGGGGACGACTTGGTCGGCGACCCCACCGAGCTGGCACTCGTCCAGGCCGCCCTCGCCGCGGGTGTGTCCGCCGACCCGCAGGCCCGTGACGCGGCGCGCCGGCGCCTCTTCCACTTCGACCCCGCGCTGCGCCTGATGAGCACGGTCGACGCGCGCGACGACGGGCTCATGGTCACGGTCAAGGGTGCTCCAGAGGACATCCTGGCGCGGTGCTCGGCGATTGCCTCGCCCGGCGGGCCCGTCGCCCTCACTCCGACGACCCGCGAGCGCGCGGTGCGGGTGGCGGACGGGTTCGCCGAGCGCGGCCTGCGCGTCCTGGGCGTGGCCGAGCGACCCCTGACGGACGGAATCGTCCCGGAGCGGCGGGAGGACGTCGAGCGCGAGCTCGTGTTCGCCGGCATGGTCGCCCTGGTCGATCCGCCGCGCCCCGACGTGGCCGACTCGGTGACTCGGTGCCGCGAGGCGGGGATCCCGATCATCGTGGTCACCGGTGACAACGGCCGGACCGCCCGAGCGGTGGCCCGCACGGTCGGGATCGTGCGCGGCGAGCCTCGGATCGTGACCGGTCCGGAACTCGACGCCCTCGGGGACGTCGAGCTCGACCAGATCATCCGCGGTGAGCCGGAGCTAATCTTCGCGCGCTCATCGCCCGAGGCGAAGTTGCGCATCGCCGACGCCCTGCGAGCGGAGGGCCACGTCGTGGCGATGACCGGTGACGGCGTCAACGACGCGCCCGCCCTTCGGCGCGCGGACGTCGGTATCGCGATGGGACTCTCGGGCACGGAGGTGGCGCGCGAGGCGGCGACCATGGTGCTCACCGACGACAACTTCTCGACCATCGTGGCCGCGATCGAGGAGGGGCGCCGCGTCTTCAACAACGTGCGCAAGTTCGTACTCTACATCTTCGCCCATGCCATGCCTGAGGTGATCCCGTTCCTGGTCTTCGCGCTCTCGGGCGGCGCGGTGCCGCTTCCCCTCACGGTCATGCAGATCCTGGCGATCGATCTCGGCACGGAGACGCTTCCCGCGCTGGCGCTCGGACGCGAGCCTGCGGAGCCCGGCATCATGAGCCGCCCGCCGCGCTCGCGCAGCCGCGGCGTCGTCGACCGCGAGATGCTCGCGCGCGCCTGGGGGTGGATGGGGCTGCTCTCCGCGGCCCTCGTGCTGATGGGCTTTTTCGCCGTCCTGTTGCGGGCCGGCTGGGCCCCGGGGGACGACGTCGGCGAGGGTGCCGTCCTGCATCACGCCTACGCCCAGGCCACGACGGTCACGTTCCTCGGCATCGTCGCTTGTCAGGTGGGCACGGCTGTGGCGGCCCGCACGGAGCGAGCGTCCCTGCGCGACGTCGGGCTGCTTTCCAACCCGCTGCTCATTTGGGGCATTGCCTTCGAGCTGGTCTTCACAGCCGCGCTTGTGGGGATCCCAGCGCTGCAGCCGCTCTTCGGGACCGCCGCCCCTCCGCTCTGGAGCCTGGCGCTGCTGGCGCCGTTCCCGTTCGTGGTGTGGGGCGCCGACGAGTTGCGCCGCGCCGTCCGCCGCAGGAGGGTCCGATGATGCCCTCAGGGCGCAGCGCCAGGGTGTGCGGTCGTACTCCGAGCGCCTGCCGACGCCGGATCTTCCGGTGCTGCGCCTCCACGACCCTGCTGATCAGATTGAAGGCCGCGAGGGCGGCTCCCGCCGGCAGCAGTCAGGCGAGGATGCTGATGAACCGCTGGTCCTCTCGCCGTCCGCGCAGGTGAGCTGGTAGGCTGCATTCTGCGGTCCGAGGGTGACGGTCGCGCCGAGCCCCGGTAGCTCCGCGCGAGGGCGCCTGGAACTCGCGGCCGACCACCACCAAACTGGTCGTCCCGCGCCTCAAGGCCAGGGCCGGCCCCGGCACCTCCTCACCGCCGCAGATCGGAGATCGCCGCGCTCCCGCCGGGCGGCGGGCCGTCGCCCACGACGCGGCAGCTCGAGAGCTCGATCACCCGGTCGGCCATGCACGAGATCTCGTGGTTGTGCGTCACGACGAGCACCGCCGTCCCCGGCGCGTGGGTCTGCTCGTGCAGGAGCTCGAGGATCTGCACGCCAGTCCGGAAGTCGAGTCTCCGGTCAGCTCGTCGGCCCGCATGACCGGATTGTCGTACGCGAGGGCGCCGGCGATCGCCACCCCCTGCTGTTCGCCGCCGGACGGCTCGTGGGGGAACGTGGGTCATGCGGGTCCCCCAGCCGAGACGGTCGAGCATCCGCTTGGCCACGTGCGGGTCGGCGGCCCGGGCGGGTTCACGACGTCGGCGCCGATGCACGGTCTCCAGCCGAGGGCACGGGGAACAGGATGCGGACATCCCGCACTGTCGACTGCGTGGTTGCCCCGATGCGGCCGGGGGGCCCCCAGGCGACGATCGACTCGTCAAACCCAGGAGGTCGAGATGATCGTGCTCATGGCGC
>JBKKDD010000096.1:0-6421 GCA_046708705.1 Miltoncostaeaceae bacterium
ATCGACGCGCGCAACCCGCGGACCGCGATGCGCGAGCTCCCCACCGGGCGTCTGACCCGCACGCAGGTCGCCTGCTTCTGCGCCGCCAGCCTGGTCGCGCTGGTCGTGGCGGTCAGCCGGCTGCCCCCCATCACCTGGTACCTGTGTGCCGTGCCCGTGGTGCTGTTCGTGCTCTACCCGTATGCCAAGCGGGTCACCTGGGCGTGCCACCTCCTGCTCGGCCTGACGATCGGCATCGCACCGGTGGGGGGGTGGCTGGCCGTGACCGGCGAGTTCGCCGCCGCCCCGCTCCTGCTGTGGGCGGCCGTGGCGACCTGGATCGCCGGATTCGACGTCATCTACGCCCTGCTCGACGAGGAGTTCGACCGTGCCCACGGCGTACGGTCGATCCCCGCGCGGTTCGGCCGGGCCCGCGCCCTCGGGATCACCCGGGCGCTGCATCTGGTGACCGTGATCATGCTGGTCGCGGCGGGGATCGCGGCCGGGACCGGCGCCCTGTACTTCATCGGCGTCGCGGTCTGCGCGGGCGTGCTGGTGTACGAGAACGTCGTCGTCACCAGGGGCTCCGAGGACGCGATCAAGACCGCGTTCGGGGTCGCCAACGGCACGCTGTCGGTCGTGTTCTTCGCGTTCGTCCTGGCCGAGGTGGCGTTCTCCTGATCAGCGGTCACGGCCTGGTCAAGGCATACGGCGAGCGGCGCGCGGTCGACGGCGTGGACATCGACCTGGACACCGGGCAGACGCTCGCGATCGTCGGTCCCAACGGCGCCGGCAAGACGACGCTGCTGCGCATGCTGGCGACGCTTCACCGTCCCAGCGCCGGAACGCTCACGGTCATGGGTCACGCCCTCCCGGACAAGGCGCAGCGCGTGCGCCCCCATCTGGGGTACCTCGGCCACGACCCGCTCGTCTACCTCGACCTGACCGCGCTGCAGAACCTGGAGCTCTTCGCCGACCTCTACGGCGTGCCCGACGCGCGGCGGCGGATCGAGGACCTGCTTGACCAGGTAGGCCTGCTGCCCCGCGCGTTCGAGCCGGTGCGTGCCTTCAGCCGCGGCATGGCGCAGCGCCTCGGGATCGCTCGCATGCTCCTGCACCGCCCGTCGCTCTTGCTGCTCGACGAGCCGACCTCAGGTCTGGATGTGGCGGGGGCGGCGTTGCTGGAGCGCGTCGTCAGCGAGGGGACCAGCGTGGTGTTCGTGACCCATGACGTGGAACGCGCCGTCACGGCCGCCGACCTGATAATGGTCATGCGGGCGGGGCGCGTGCGGCACTCCTGTCCCACCGCGGGCCTCGACGCGGCTCAGTTCCGCGACCGGTACGAGCGGGATGCCCTGTGAGCCGCGTCCGGCAGTTTCGTGCCCTGGTGCTGAAGGACCTGCGGCTGGAGCTTCGCACCCGTGACACCGCGATCGCCATGACGCTGTTCGTGGTCATCGCGATGGTGATTCTGCAGTTCGGGTTTGGCACCCGCGAGCAGGATCTGACCCGCTTCGCCGGCGGCCTGCTGTGGGTACCGCTCGCGTTCGCGGCCGTGCTGGGCGTCGGGCGCAGCTACGTCGCCGAACGCGAGCAGCGGGTGTTGGACGGACTGCTGCTCGCGCCGGTCTCGCGCTTCACAATGCTGCTCGCCCGCGCCGTCGCCATCGTCGGATACTTGCTCGCCGTCCAGTTGGTGGCGGTGCCCCTGCTCGGCGTCTTCTTCGTCAAGGGCCCGTACTGGGGCGACCTGGGCTGGTTGTTCCTGGCGTGCCTGCTCGCGGACGTGGCCATCGGCGTGCTCGGCACCCTGGTGGCCGCGATGGCGGTGTTCACCCGCGCCCGCGAGCTCGTCATGCCCGTCATCTTTCTGCCGCTCTTGGTCCCCGTGGTCATCGCCGCGGCGGGCGCCACCCATGCCGTAGTCGGGCCGAATGACATGGCGCAGTACCGGTCGTACTGCCTGTTCCTGGTGGGGATTGCGGTAACGTTTGCGCTCGTGGCGTTCGCGACCTTCGATGCGGTGTTCGATGACTGAGCCGCGCGTTCCGGGCAGCGGAATCGCCATTTGGGCCGTCGCCAGCGCGGTGCTGATGGCCGTCGCGGTCATCGGCGCGTTCTTCCTGGCGCCCGAGAATGCCGACGGCGACATCCAGAACATCCTCTATTTGCACGTTCCGGTCGCGATCATGTCGCTGGGGGCGTTTCTGGTGGCGTGCGTGGCGGGGATCCTCTACCTGCGCCGTCGCGACGAGCGCTACGACGAGGTCGTCGCCGTCTCTGCCGGGCTCGGGTTGTTCTTCGTAGTGCTGACGATCGTCTCGGGCTCGATCTGGGCGCGCGGCTACTGGGGAACGTGGTGGCGCTGGCAGGACCCGCGCCTGGTCACCTACCTGATCATCGCGCTGCTGTACGGGGCGTTCTTCGTGTTGCGTAACTCGTCGGAGGACGCCTCGCGCGCACGCTTCTCGGCTGTGTTCGCGGTGGTCGCGTTCGCCTCGGTCCCCCTGTCGTTCTACGCGGTGCGCCGGGCCGAGGACGCCGTCCATCCGACCGCGATCGACAGCAACGGCATCAACATCGACTCCGGGATCTTCGCCTGGTTGCTGGTGGCCCAGGTCGCCGTCGCGGTGGTTTTCGTGACCCTGCTGAAGCTCGAGCTCCTCCAGCGTCGGACCGACCGCGCGCTCGGCAGGCTGCGGCGCCTGCTGGAGGAATCGGCGTGAGCGACTACGTGGTGGCGGCGTTCGCGATCGTCTGGTTCGTGCTGCTGGTCTACGTGGCGATGGTCGGTCTGCGCACGGCCCGCATCGCGCGCGAGGTGGAGCTCCTGACGCGCCTCGTCGAGCGCCGCAGCGACGACGCCCCCGCGGAGTGATCCGGGACGGTCGGACCTGACGTTACCCTCCGGTCGGGAGGGGCCCGTGGGGTACCATCAGCGGCGATGCATCTGATCATCGTCGGCCTGTCGCACAGGACCGCCCCCGTCGAGCAACGGGAGAAAGCCGCGCTGGGCGACACCGCGGCCAGGGCACTCCTGCGCCACCTCGTCGGCCATGCCGGGATCAGTGAGGCGGTGACCCTCTCGACCTGCAACCGCACCGAGGTCTACGTGCGCGCCGACGAGAACGCGGCCGCCGAGGAGGCCGTCTGCCAGGCGGTCGTGGCGCACACCGGTATCAGCCGCCACGAGCTCGACTGCGCCCGGTACGCGCACCGCGACGAGCGGGTCGCGGCACATCTGCTGCGGGTCGCCTCCAGCCTGGACGCCATGGTGGTCGGCGAGAGCGAGATCCAGGGCCAGGTGCGCCATGCTTTCGAGCGGGCGCAGGAGGAGGACACCGTCGGGCCCGTGCTCGACAACCTGTTTCGCAAGGCGCTCGAGACCGGCAAGCGCGTGCGCGCCGAGACCGGGATTGGCGCGGGGGCGGTCTCGGTGGCCAGCGCCGCCGTGGAGCTCGCCCGTGGGGCCGTCGCCGATCTGGACGAGCGGCGTGCGCTTCTGATCGGGGCGGGCGACGTGGCCGAGACGACTGCGAAGGCGCTGGTCGACTCGGGCGTCGGCGAGCTCGTTGTCGCCAACCGGACGATCTCGACGGCGCGGAGCCTCGCCGGGCGCATCGGGGGAGAGGGGGTGGGCTTTGACCGGCTTGCCACCGAGCTGGCGCTGGCCGACATCGTGATCTCCTCGACCGACGCCCCCCATCCGCTCCTGGGTCACGACGACGTCGAGCGGGCCATGGGCGAGCGCCCCGGCCGACCCATGGTGCTCATCGACATCGCCGTCCCACGCGACCTGGCGGCCGAGATCGCGGCGGTGCCCGGTGTGCGCCTCTACGACATCGACGACCTTGAGCGGGTTGTCGAGGTCAACCTCAACGGACGCAAGCGTGAGGCTGAGATGGCCGAGGACATCGTGGCCGGCGAGGCGCGGCGGTTCACCGAATGGCGGCGGGGACTCTCGGTCGTTCCGACCATCAGCTCGCTCCGCGAAATGGCCGAGCAGATCCGCGCGACCGAGACCGCCCGGCTCGCGAGCCACTGGGAGTCGATGAGCGACGCGGATCGCGAGCGGCTGGAGCAACTGACCAAGTCGATCATCAACAAGCTGCTCCACGAGCCCACGGTCCGGCTGCGCCAGGCCGTCGCCGACGGTGACGCAGTGGCGCATCTGGAGAGCATCCGCCACCTCTTCGGCGTCGAGACCCACCGATCGAGCTGACCCTCGCCACCCGGCGCTCGCCACTGGCCCTCGCGCAATCCGGCTGGGTGGCCGACCGGCTCCGCGCGGCGGGCCACCGCGTCGAGCTGCTGCACCTCGTCACCACCGGTGACCGGTGGAGCGCGGCAGGATTACACGACGCCACCCGCGGCCTGTTCGTCAAGGAGCTGGAGGAGGCCCTGCTCGACGGGCGTGCGGATCTGGCCGTGCATTCGGCGAAGGACCTGCCGGGCGAGTTGCCCCAGGATCTCGCGATCCTCGCGGTGCCCGAGCGCGCCGATCCGCGGGACGTGGTGATCGGGCCCGGCGGAGGTCTGGACGGGCTTACGCCCGGCGCACGGATCGGCACCGGCAGCCCGCGGCGGGCCGCGCAGATCGGTCTCGCGCGGCCCGACGTCGTGTGCGTTGAGATCCGTGGCAACGTCGGCACCCGCCTCGACAAGCTCGCCCGTGGCGGTGAGGTTGACGCGCTGGTGCTCGCCGCCGCCGGTCTCGCCCGTCTGGGCCTGGCGCCCGAGGGCATGACGGCGCTGGACGTCGCGACGTGTGTCCCGGCGCCGGGGCAGGGCGCGCTCGCCCTCGAGGGGCGCGACGACCGGCCAGAGCTGACGTCCGCGCTGGCCGTGTTGGACGACCCCGACACCGCGGCGTGCCTGCACGCCGAGCGCGCGTTGCTCGCGGGGCTGGGCGGCGGGTGTCAGGAGCCGATCGGCGCGCTCGGCTCGGTGGACGACGGCGTGCTTCGTCTGGTTGGCTTCGCCGCCTCCGCCGACCGTCGCGCTCATGCCCGTGGCGAGGTGGCGGGCGCGCCGTCCGATGCGGTCGTGCTGGGTCATGCGCTGGCCGCGACGCTCGCCGAACGGATCGCGGTGCCATGACCCGGCCCCTGGCGGGCCGCCGGGTGGTGGTGACGCGGCCGGTGGGGCAGGCGCAGGAGCTCGTGGAGGGGGTGGCGGCCCTCGGCGCGCAGGTCGTCGAGCTGCCCGTGACCGCGATCCTGCCGATCGCGGGCAGTGCCGAGATCGATGCCGCCTTGGGGCGACTCGCCGACTATCAAGTGATCGTCGTGACGAGCGCCAACGGCGCGACGTGCTTCGCCGAGCGGCTCGTGTCGTCCGGCGTGGCCCCGGCCGCGCGCACCACGATCGTGGCGGTTGGCGACGCGACGGCCGCCGCGCTCGGCCGCCACGGAATCACCGTGCACCTGAGACCGCGGGTCGCGACCGGCGCCGCGATCGTGGCCGAGCTCGCCGCGCGTGACCTGGTCGGCACGTGGATCCTGCTGCCGCGCGCGCGGGCTGGGCGGCCCGAGCTCCCTGCCGGTCTGCGCGAGGCGGGGGCGATCGTCGACGACGTCGCGTTCTACGAGACGGTGCGATCCCCGGTGACCGCCGAAGCGGTGGAGGCCGCGCGGCGCTCGCACGACGTGGTGCTGACGGCCCCATCAAACGTCGAGGCGTACATCGAGGTCCTGGGCCCCGATGCGGCCGTGCTCCGCGTCGTCACCATCGGCCCGACGACGAGCGCCGCAGTCAGGCGCGCCGGCCTGACGGTGGCCGCCGAATCGACCGAGCAGTCCGTCGCCGGACTGCTCGGAGCGATTCGATCCCTGCCCAACCCCGAGTAGTGCTCCTTGGGGACGAGAGGTCGGGACGATGTGACGAGTCTCTGGCTTTGACGTGCCTGCCGTGCGCTCACAACCGTGCAGCACGGATCGTGGTGAAATGGGGAGGCCGGGTGGCGGGGCGGATCACGGTCAGCGGAGGGCCGGGTTCGCCCGCCCCCCCGCCCCCCGCCCCCAAACCCCCCCGCGCCCCGGGCCCACGACTCCAACCGATCTGACCAGCCGTGATGCCGGCGGCTCGTAAAGGTCGATGAGGACACTGACGACCCCTCGAGGGTGCAGGATGCGTACTGCGCCGTCGAGGCCCGGTCCGGCGACGGCGGCGGGGATCGTGCCAGGGATTCGCGCGGCTGCCGCCGAACAGAGTGCCCCCGTCATTGGCAGCGCCCGGTGGATCACACCCATCGAGACAGCGAGCGCGGTGAAGTCTGCAGCGGCTTCCGACTCGCCAGCCGCGTGCGTGGGTGGACGGTCGACGACCACCAGCCGCGGCACTGTGGGGGACGGCTGGCCGGCGCGCTCGCTTGAACGAACCAGGATGCCGGCACAGGCGTCCCGAAGCCGGTTCAGCCGGGCAAGCAGCGCCCGGTCGGCGT
>JBKKDD010000097.1:0-19698 GCA_046708705.1 Miltoncostaeaceae bacterium
CACGGTGGTGCGGGGGGCCCTGGCGGTCGCGGAGGATCGTATGGGGGGGGGGGTTCCCCAGCTCCGGGGCGTGCGCTGCGTGCCCACCAACCGGGTCGTCCTGTTGCTGACCATCATCACGGTCGCATTCTTCCTCCCGACCCTCCTGACCGGGCTCTACGGCATGAACGTCCCGCTGCCGGGGCAGGACGGCCGCGGGATCTTCTGGGCGTTCGTCGGCGTGGCCGTCACCCTGCTCGGGGTCGCCGGGACCGCGATCACGCGGCTCGGGCTGTGGGGCACCTTCCGCACTGTCCTCCCCTGGGCCCCGCGCCCCGAGACCGCCCGTCCGGAACGTCGCCCGCCGCCGCCCGAGGGCTGACGAGGACGCTCCCGATTGCGCACGCCGCCGGCCGAGCCCGGCACGACTGATCCGCCTCAGTCGTCCTTGCCGCCGGAGTCGTCGTCGTGACCGCGACCGCGGTGGTCGTCGCTGACCGCCGCCAAGGCGTTGACGACGCCGTGCCCGAAGAAGCCGTTGACGGCAGGGGTCCCTTCGCACAGCGCCGGCGGGAACGCGATCTCATTCACGGCCGGATACCTGACCAGGGGCGGGTTGGGGCATGCCACGTCCGTCGCCGTGTCCTTCAGGATCCGCTCGACCTGCACGGGGTCCATCGTGATGCCGCCCCGCTGCTTCCGCTTGGTGCCGTACTCGGCGACGACGAGCGCCGCGACGCCGGCCACGTGTGGCGCGGCCATCGACGTGCCTTGGTTGTACTTGTAGTAGGCGCAGACTCCGTCCCTGCAGTCGCGACGCACCGAGGGGTCCTTGGACGTCCCGTCGGGGTTGAGCTGGTTGTTCGCGAGCGCGGTGGTCGCCGGATAGGTCGACAGGATCAGGTTCTGGACCGTCTGGAAGCGGCTGGTGCCGGCGAAGTCGTTGAACGCGCCGCCCGGGGCGGCGAGATCGTTCTGCTCGAGCCCGTAGCTGGAGTAGTCGCTCTTGGTGCCGCTCGGCCCGAGCGCCGCGACCGAGATCACACCGTCGGTCTCGGTCGGCACGTTCAGGCAGGAGTTGTCGACAGGCCGCGTCGGATCGAGCGGGTCGAACGTCGGCGCACCGAGATCGATGCCCTCGTTACCGAGCGCGGCCACCAGCGTCACACCGCGCGCGCGGGCGTAGTCGGCGGCGCGCTGCGTGGCGTCGATGATCAGGCGCTGCTCGGCCTGTTCAGCAGGCGCATCGACCGGGTTCGCGCGGCAGTTGAACAGCCACGGATCGGTGAAGTAGCTCATGTTGACGACATCCACGCCGGTGTCGGCCGCGTAGGTCATCGCCTGCAGCGTGGCCGACAGGAAGAAGAAGCCCGAGTCCTGGCCCGCGCGCAGGTTGACGAGCGTGACCTTGGGTGCCACGCCCGCGGTGCCCAGGCCGTTGACCGCCGCGCCGATGATCCCGGCCACGTGGGTGCCGTGCCCGTCGACCGCGTCGCCGTCGACGTCCGCCGCGTCAAGGCAGGGGGCCGGCACCGCGCCGCAGCCGTTGTCGAGCCCCGGGATGTCAGGGGCGAAGTTGCGCGACAGCTTCCGATCGAAGTTGGGGGCGATGTCCGGGTGCGTGCCGTCGACGCCACTGTCGATGACGCCCACCAACACCTTCCGGTGGCCCTTCTGCTCCTTGTGCGCCTGCTTGCGCGTCGCGCCGATCATCTGCATGTTCCACTGGAGCGGCGCGAACGGGTCGCCCAGCTTGCGGTCGCGGCGAAGCTCGTCATCGTCGTCACGCTCGTCGTCGCGACCGCGCGAATGGGATCGGGAGGCCGTCGCGGGCGCGCCTGTCGAGCCCATCAACCGATCCAGGTCGGCGAGGTCGACATGCCGTGTGCGCGCGGCCAGGGACCGTCCGAACGGCCGGTTGCGACCGGCGCTGCGAAGCGGCTTGGTCGCCGTCGCGGCCCGCACGAAGTTCGCGTTGCGTGACACCACGGTCGCGAGTCCGATCGCGGTGTTCTCCTGGATCACGCGGCCGCCGACCTTGACGATGGCTGCTCTGGCCGCGGACGCGGACACACCCGTCTCGTAGAGGACCACGTATTGACGGGCGGGGCTCGCCGGACGCGCTCCCACGGCGGCGATGGCGAGCACAGAGCCCGCACCGAGCGTTGCCATACCCAGCGCGAGGGCTGAGATTGCCCGTCGTTTCATCGCGTTCCGACTCCTTGGACTGACCGTGCCACCGAAGCGGCGCCGCGCCGCTTTCCGTGGACGCGTTCGTCCCACCACGTTACTCCAGCGCCGACCGAACCGTCAAGAGTTACAGATTCCTCACGTTTACGAGGAGGTTTCCGACGTCCCCTCGGAGGCCCGCTCGATCTGGCGGATGATCCGCGGCAGCAGCTCGGTCACGCTGGTGGAGGCCGCGAGCGCCCCCTCGGCAAGGCCCTTGAGCTCGTCGCGGTCGACGTCGTCCTCGGCCAGGCGGGCGGTGATCGCCTCGAGCCGCTCGACCGCGGCCTCGAGCTGTGCGCGATCGTCGCTCACGACGCCGCCCCCTGCTGCTCGCGCGCGACGGCACCCAGGATCCCGTTGACGAAGCCGGCCGCGTCGGCCTGGCAGTAGCGCTTGGCCGTCTCGACCGCCTCGTCGATCGCAACCGCAGCGGGGATGTCGTCGCGGGAGGTGATCTCGTGGACGGCCACCCGGAGGACGTTGCGCTCGAGCGGCGCGATCCGATCGACGCTCCAGCCGCTGGCGACGCGGTCCAGGACCGCGTCGATCACCTCGAGCTCCTGGATGACCCCCATGACCATCGCCCGAGTGTACGCATCCAGCGCACTCGGACGATCGCGCTCGGCGTTGACCTCGAGCTTGTCGATCGCGATGCCGGTCACGTCGTGCTGGTAGAGCAGGAACACGGCCTGTCGCCGCGCCGCGCGTCGCCCCTCGCCGCTCACGGCCGCGCGTGACCGAGCGACGGCAGCGCGCCGGCATGGTCGGTCAGGTACGACGTCGTGTAGGAGCCCGAGCGGAACGTCAGCTCCCCCGCGATGTCGCGAAGCAGCTCGATCGTCGTCGCGATGCCGGCGACGTGGGTCTCGTCAAGTGCGCGGGCCATGCGGGCCACTGCGCGCGGGCGGTCGGGCGCCCACACGCAGAGCTTGGCGATCAGCGAGTCGTAGTACGGCGGCACCATCATGCCGGGCTGGCAGTAGGTGTCGACGCGGATGCCAGGGCCCTGCGCCATGCGAAACTCGGTCAGCCGACCTGCCGCAGGCATGAAGTCCTTGGAGGGGTCCTCAGCGTTGATGCGACACTCGATCGCGGCGCCGACGGCGGGGGCCACGCCGGTCGTGGTCAACAGGCCGCCCCGCGCGACGCGTAGCTGCTCGGCCACCAGATCGAGACCGGTGACGAGCTCGGTCACGGGGTGCTCCACCTGCAGCCGGGCGTTGAGCTCGAGGAAGTAGAACGCGCCGTGCTGGTCGACCAGGAACTCCATGGTGCCCGCGCTCTTGTACCCCCAAGCCCGCGCAGCCTGCAGGCAGGCCTGGTGCATGGCGTCACGGGTGGCGTCGGGCAGGTTCGGCGCAGGCGCCTCCTCGACCACCTTCTGGTGGCGCCGTTGGATGGAGCACTCGCGGTCGCCACAGACCAGCACGCCGCCGAGACCGTCGGCCATGATCTGCACCTCGACGTGCCGGGCGCCTTCGAGGAGCTTCTCGACGTAGAGCGACCCGTCCGAGAACGCGGCCAGCGCCTCACGCTGCGCGACGTCGAACGCGCTGGGCAGCTCCGCGGCCGACTCCACGCGCCGCATGCCGCGTCCGCCGCCGCCCGCGGCCGCCTTGAGCAGGATGGGGTACCCGGCGATGTCGGCTGCGGCGATCGCCTCCTGGACCGTGGCGACCGGTCCGTCGGAGCCGGGCAGCACCGGCAGGCCCGCCTCCTGCGCCGCGATCTTGGCGTCGACCTTGTCGCCCATGCGGGCCATCACATCGGGGGACGGCCCGACGAACGTGATGTCGTTGTCGGCGCACGCCCGCGCGAACTCGGGGTTCTCGGACAGGAAGCCGTATCCGGGATGCACCGCGGTGCAGCCGGTCACCTGCGCGGCGCCGATCACGTTGCGGATGACCAGGTAGGACTCGTTGGCGGCGGGCGGCCCGATGCACACGGCCTCGTCGGCCAGCTCCACGGCGAGGCTCTCGACGTCGGCCGTGGAGTAGACCGCCACGGTCGGGATGTCCATCTCCCGCGCGGTGCGGATGATGCGCACGGCGATCTCGCCGCGGTTGGCGACCAGGAGCTTCACGGCTCGATCAGGAAGAGCAGGGTTCCGTACTCGACCGCCTCGCTGTTCTGCACGCAGATCTCGCGCAGGATGCCCGGATGATCCGCGACGATCTCGTTGAAGATCTTCATCGCCTCGATGATGCAGAGGGTCTGCCCCTGCGTGATGCGGTCGCCCACGGCGACGAACGGCGGGGCATCGGGCGACGACGACGCGTAGTACGTGCCGACGATCGGGCTCTCCACCTTGATCAGACCGTCGCCCTCGGCCGCCGCCTGACCGGCGTCGCCGCTGCCCGCGACGGACCTGGCGACGGGCACGGCGCGCCGGACGGTCACGCGGGCGCCACCCACCTCGACGCTGACCTCGGCCTCGCCGGAGGACTCGACGACGTCCACGAGCGTCTCGATCAGGCCGCGATCGACCCCGGCGATGCCCAATCCGTCGGTGGCCTCGCCCACGAGCGAACGGCGACGCGCCAGCAGGCGCTCCACCGGCTCGGGGAACTGCGCCCACAAGATCACGTCCTCCTCGGACATGCCCTCCGGGGCCTCGGCGCTGAGCCCGGCCAGGTCGGGGACCGGGGCCGGGTCCGGTTGCGGGGCGCCCTCAGCGGCCTGCCGGGCGACGTCGGCGACCTCGCCGCGAAGCCGCCCGTAGCCGCCGCGGATGGCCGCGACCAGGACCGGCTCGACCTCGTGCCAGCGATCGCCGTCGACGATGTGGCGCGCCGCCTGGGCGACGACCGCGGGACCGAGCGGATGGGCGAGCGTCGGGTTGCCGCACTCCTGGGCGACGCGGACCACCTCCAGGGAGGCGTCGATCAGGCGGTGGGCGAGTCCCAGCCGGGTGAGTCGCACGGCCAGGCCCGTTCCCAGATCCAGCGGCAGACCGAGCGCCGGGCCGGCCTCGCTGGCCTGCGCCTGCCGCAGGCGATCCGGCGGGATCAGGGACCAGATCACGCCCGCCAGATGATTGATCAGGGCCCGCTCGCAGTGAAGCTCCCGTGGACCGCCCGCCAGCGCCGCGCGCAGGGTCTCCACCGACGGGCGCGCGGCGGCCAGCGCGGCGGCCCCGACCGACGCCTGGATGCGTGACGCACCCGCTTCGATGCCCTCGACTGCGGCCACGGGCGCCAGGCCGCCGGGTCCCACCAGCGACAACTCGACCGGAAGGCCCGTCACTTCGACCACGCGCGGCACAAGTTGGGCGAGCTCGGCGGGGCGCAGGTGGCCGGCGCGGTCGACCAGGCAGATGTGCGAGGCGCCCGGCAGCGCGGCGATCCCACGGGCCTCGTCGAGCCACCTCTCATCGGTGAACACGGGCGCGGGGCCGAGCACGAGCGTCGGCACGAACTCCGCGCCGGCCGCGACGGCGGCCTCGGCGAGCGGGAGCAGCGCGTCGGCGTCGTTGAGCGGATCCACCACGCGGATCCGGCGTGCGCCGCTCTCGCAGGCGCCGGTCACGAAGCTGCGGGCCAGGTCGGCGCCCACCGGCCGGTCGCCGAACAGGGTCCGTGCGGTCACGACGACGCCGACCGGAACGGAATTGGCGGCGGCGACGGTCACGCGCAGACGATCCCAGGGGCTCTCGCTGCGCCCCTCCAGGGCGCCGCGTGCGCTGAACGAGTCGAGCGCCTCCAGGGCGACGGCGCCGCAGTCGGCGAGCCGGGAGGCCACCGCGGCGATCTCCTCGGTACTGATCGAGCCGGCCCAGGGGTGGGCGGCGAGGTCGCGGAGCGTGGTGTCGACGTAGCCGACGGGTCCGGTTGCGGGGCTCACACGCGGCTCACGTACTGGCGGGTGCGGGTGTCGATGCGCAAGCGGTCTCCCTCGTTGACGAAGAGCGGGACGTTGACGGTCGCGCCGGTCTCGAGCTCGGCGGGCTTGGTCACGTTGCTGACGGTGTCGCCTTTGGCGCCGGGGTCCGTGCGCACGACCGCGAGCTCCACGGCGATCGGCAACTCCACGCGAAACGGCTGCTCGCGGATGATGAGCACCTGGACCTCTCCGTTCGGCGGCAACAGGTCGCGGTTCTCGACGTCGTCAGACGGGAAGTGGATCTGCTCATACGTCTCGTTGTCCATCAACACGAGGTTCGTGCCGTCCTCGTAGAGGTACTGCATGTTCTTGCTCTGGGTCGTCACGCGCACGAGCTTCTCGCCGGCGCGGAACGTCTTGTAGACCACCGCGCCGCTCGCGAGGTTCTTGAGCTTGGTCCGCACGAACGCCCCGCCCTTGCCGGGCTTGACGTGCTGGAACTCCACGACGGTGTTGAGCACACCGTCCACCTCGATGACGTAGCCGTTCTTCAGCTCATTGGTTGAGATCAACGCATCCTCCGAAACACACCGTTGCCGCCCGGGAATCTACCGTCAGGCGCTCATGAGTGAACGACGACCGAGCCCGACGGTCGTCAGACATCGACCGACAAAAGCTCCTTGGTGAAGCCTGTCAGCACGCGACAGCCATCGTCGGTGACGACGACCAGGTCCTCGATCCGGACGCCGCCGACGCCCTCCAGGTAGATGCCCGGCTCGATGGTGACGGTCATGCCGACGTCGATCGGGTCGGTCAGGCCCTCGCGGGCGTACGGCTCCTCGTGGACGTCCAACCCGACGCCGTGTCCCAGGCTGTGACGGAAGGCATCGCCCAGGCCGGCCGCCGCGATGTGGTCGCGCGCCACCTTGTCCAGCTCGCCGCCGGTGATCCCGGGCCGTACCGCCGAGAGCGCGCCCAATTGGGCGGCCAGGCAGACCTCGTAGGCATTCGCGAGCTCGGCGGGCAAGGTGCCGGTCGCGAACGTGCGCGTGCAGTCCGACACGTAGCCGTCCACGATCGCGCCCATGTCGATCGTGACCAGCGTGTCCGCCGGGATCGGCGTCTCGGCCGGCACGGCGTGCGGGCGCGCGCCGTTGGTCCCCGAGGCAACGATGATGCCGAAGCTCGGCCCATCGGCTCCGGCGCCGCGCATGATGCCCTCGAGCTCCCAGGCGACCTGCCGCTCGGTGCGCCCGCGAAACAGGCCGTCGCGGCAGGCGGCGAAGCCCAGGTCCGCCATCTGGACGGCACGCGCCATCAACGCGATCTCATCCGGCTCCTTGACGCGCCGCACCGACTCGACCATGCCGGTGGTCGCGACCAGCTCCACGTCCGCGAACCGGGTGCGCAGCCGCTCGAACCGCGTGACGCTCGTGTGGTCGGCCTCGAACCCGATGCGCGCGACCCCGAGGCCGTCCACGGCCTCGACGAGCTTGTCGAACAGGTCTCGCCCCGCCTCCACCACCTCGACGCCACCGGCCTGTTCCCGCGCGGCCTGGACGTAGCGGAAGTCCGTGAACAGCACGCGCCGATCGGGCGCCAGCAGCACGCTCGCGTTGGACCCCACGTACCCGCAGGCGTAGCGGATGTTGGTGAGGTTGGTGATCAGCAGCGCCTCGACACCCTCATCGGCCATCCGCGCGATGATGCGCTCCTGGCGCTCGGCGAAGCTCATGCCAGATGCTCCTTGAGGAGCCCCAGGGCCTCGCGGTAGCCGTCGGGCCCCTTGCCCCAGACTGCCGCCACGGCGAGATCGCGGATCACGCTGATCCTGCGGTGCGGCTCGCGGGCCTCGATGTCCGACAGGTGCACCTCGACGAACGGCACGCCCAGCACCTCCAGCGCATCGCGGATCGACCACTGGTAATGCGTCCACGCGCCCGGGTTGACCACCACCCCGTCCACTGCGCCCGCAAGGCCGTGCACGTGCTCCAGGAACGCCCCCTCGTAATTGGTCTGGAACGTGGCCACGCGCATGTCGAGCTCCTCGCCCCACGCGCGGACCTGCGCCTCGAGCTCCGAGAGGGTGACGGTGCCGTAGTGGGCGGCGGGGCGGCGGCCGAGCGTGTTGAGGTTGGGACCGTGCAGCAGGGCGACGCGGTGGCTCATGCGGCGGCGCCCGCCTCGCGGAGCTCCTCGATCGCGGCGATCACGACCTCGGACGGCGGGTCCTGGCGGATCAGGGGTGAGCCGGGCGCACTCAGCAACACCATGTTGAGCGCGGTGTCGTCGGCTTTCTTGTCGCGTCCCATCGCGCGAAGGATCGCAGACGTCGTCACGGAGGCGTCGAGCCTGGTCGGCAGGCGGTGGCGGCGGAGCAGGGCCGCTGTGCGCGTGCGCCATTCAGGGTCAAGGCCGGTGTGCTGCTCGGACACGCGCAGCGCGGCCAGCATTCCCAGCGAGATCGCCTCGCCGTGGAGGTAGCGGTCGTAGCCGGCCGCCGCCTCGATGCCGTGGCCGACGGTGTGGCCCAGGTTGAGCGTCGCGCGGACGCCGAGGTCGCGCTCGTCCTGGGTCACCACGCCGAGCTTGTGGCGCACGCATGCGACGATGAGCTGGGCGAGCTCGTCCCTCGGCCCGGGCAGCGCCGGCCAGGAATCGATGGTCGTCGCCAGTGAGCCACCCTCCAACAGGCCGTACTTGACGACCTCGGCGAACCCGGCCGACAGCTCGCGAGCGGGCAGGGTGTCCAGGGTCGCGATGTCCATGACGACCAGCTCGGGCTGCCAGATCGCGCCCACATAGTTCTTGCCCTCGGGCAGGTCGACACCGGTCTTGCCGCCGATGGCCGAGTCCACCATGGCCAGCAGTGTCGTCGGCACGTGCACCAGGCGGATCCCCCGCTGGTAGCCGGCGGCCAGGAACCCCGCCAGGTCGCCGACGACGCCGCCGCCCACCGCGACGACGATGTCGCTGCGACGGATGCCCTGCGCCGCGGCCAGGCGCGCCAGACGCTCGAGCTCGGCCAGGGTCTTGGACCGCTCGCCCGACGGCACCGGCGCGGCGACCACCCTGATGCCCCGTTCGGCCAGCCCGGCCGCGACGACATCAGCGATGTGGGCGACGCCAGCGTCGTACACCATGAGCGCCGCCGGGCCGGACTCCGGAAGGAGCCGTCCCAGGTCCCGCACGAGCCCGGCGCCGATGTGGACCGGGAACGT
Organism: Miltoncostaeaceae bacterium; assembly: GCA_046708705.1. Classification (GTDB taxonomy): domain Bacteria; phylum Actinomycetota; class Thermoleophilia; order Miltoncostaeales; family Miltoncostaeaceae; genus CALMEC01. The sequence continues at coordinate 9,255 of JBKKDD010000097.1, forward strand.
GTGCACGCCGATCGCGGCATCGATGGTCAGGGTGGGCAGCTCGTTGCTCATGCCGGCTCCCGCTCGTCGCCGCCGCGAACCGTCGCCCATGCTGCGATGCGCGCGGCCACGTCGTCGGGGGAGTCCTCCGCCAGCACCTCCAGGTCCGCGGCGGCGCGGTAGGTCGGCTCGCGCTCGGCGGCGCGCCGCGCGAAGCGCTCGCGGTCCTGGGCCAAGGGACGGTCGGATCCCTCGACGCGGCGCCAGGCGATGTCGGGGCTCACCCGCAGCCACACCACCCAGGCCCGGCGACGCAGGAGGTCCCGGGTCCGTTCGCTGCCGAGCGCGCCACCGCCTAAGGCGAGCACGCCCGAGACGTCCCCCTGCACGATGCCGCGGATGACCTGCTCCTCGGTGCGGCGGAACCACAGCTCGCCGCGTTTGGAGAAGATCTCGGGGATCAGCATCTGGGCGTGCTCTTCGATTGCGCGGTCGGCGTCGATGAACGTGCAGCCCATGCGGTGTGCGACGCGCCGGCCGACGACGGACTTGCCGGCTCCCATGTAGCCGGCCAGGGCCAGCCACCTCAAGCCGTGATCTCGCTCCGGTAGCGGTCGACCGCGGCCTCGATCTCGGCGAGCGTGTCGCCACCGAACTTCTCGACGAGTGCCTGGGCGAGCACGAACGCGACCGCGGCCTCCCCGACGACGGCGGCCGCGGGCACGGCGCAGATGTCGGAGCGCTCCTTGAAGGCCTTCTTGGCCTCCTTGGTCACGATGTCAACAGACGCGAGCGGCCGCGTGATCGTCGAGATGGGCTTCATGACTGCGCGCACCACAAGCGGGCCGCCGTGGGTCATGCCGCCCTCCAGGCCACCCGAGCGGTTGGTCTTGCGGTAGTAGCCGCGCTCCGCGCTCCAGAAGATCTCGTCGTGGGATTGTGTGCCGGGCAGGCGACCGAGCTCGAAGCCCGCGCCCAGCTCAACGCCCTTGATCGCCTGGATCGACAGGATCGCCTGGCCCAGGCGCCCGTCCAGGCGCGTGTCGGCGCTGACGTGGGAGCCCAGGCCCGGCATCGCGCCGAACGCCCAGACCTCGAAGATGCCGCCGAGGGTGTCGTGCCCCTGCCCGGCGGCCTTGATCGCGGCCTTCATGCGCTCCGAGGCATCGGGGTCGAGGCAGCGGACGGGGCTCGCGTCCACGCCCTCGAAGTCCTCGAGCGCCAGGTCGTCGGTCAGCGGGACGGCGACCTCGCCGATGCGCACCACGTGGCTGCGAATCCCGATGCCGAACCGGCGAAGCAGCGCTTTGGCGACGGCGCCTGCGGCGACGCGGGCGGCTGTCTCGCGCGCGCTCGCCCGCTCCAGGATGTTGCGCAGGTCCTTGGTCCCGTACTTCTGCATGCCCGCTTGGTCGGCGTGACCGGGCCGCGGGATCGTGATCGCGTCGACCTCCGTCTCGGGCTCCCAGATCGCCATGCGATCGCGTTCCCAGTTCTTGAAGTCGAGGTTGACGATCTCGAGCGCGAGCGGGCTGCCCAGTGTCTGCCCGTGACGGATGCCCGACTTGACCTGCACGCGGTCGGTTTCGATCTTCATCCGCCCGCCACGCCCGTAGCCGAGCTGGCGGCGCGCGAGATCGCCGTCGATGTCATCGGGAGTGAGCGACAGGCCGGCGGGAAGCCCCTCGATCAGGGCGATCAGCGCAGGCCCGTGGGACTCCCCCGCCGTTCGATACGTCAGGGCCACACGGAGCAGTCTACAGGCGGGCCGAGAACCCCCAGCCCCCGTGCCGGGGAGAGTCTCCAAGCGATGGTCACGACGGTGCCAGGCGCGGACCGCACGCTCCGCGACGACGTGCGACGGGCCTTCTGGCGGGTGGGTGTCGGCGGCGGGGTCGGGGTGCTGGCCGGATACCTGGTGATCGGCCCGATTGCGCGCCTGCTGATGGGACTGCTGCGCATCACCTCACCGGCGACGGCGATCGGCGTCACGAGTGACGACGGCTTCACGATCGGCCGGGTGACCACCGCGACGTTCTCCCTCCTCCTCGTCTGCGCGACGATGGGGGGATTCGCCGGGAGCGTCTCCGTGATCGGCCGGACGCTGCTGCCGCAACCCCTCGTCCGGCTGGCGCTGTAAACAGTCCTGTGCGGAGCCGTCGGAGGAGCGGTGATCATCCACGACGCCCCGTCGACGCATGGTGGCCGGCATCGCACTCGTCGCGGTCACAGCGTTGTTGATTGGCCTGAGCGTCGCCGACCTCGCCGGAGACATCTCCGTCCTGACGTAGCCCAAGCATGCGCAGCACAGGATCTGGAGGTGCATGGAGCAGGCGACGGAACCCTCAGGCCGCGGCCTTGCGACGCCGTTTCGCGGGCACCAGCCCCCGCAGATACGCGCCGGTGTGGGAGCCCTCGGTCTCGGCGACGTCCTCGGGCGTTCCCGCGGCGACGACCGCCCCGCCGCCCGCGCCGCCCTCGGGCCCCAGGTCGACGATCCAGTCCGCGCACTTGATGACGTCCAGGTTGTGCTCGATCACGAGCACGGTGTTGCCCTGATCGGCCAGCCGCTGCAGGACCTCCAACAGCTTCTCGATGTCGGCGAAATGCAGGCCCGTGGTCGGCTCGTCCAGCACGTAGAGGGTGCGCCCGGTCGCGACCTTGGACAGCTCCGTCGCGAGCTTGACGCGCTGCGCCTCGCCCCCCGACAGCGTCGTCGCGGGCTGGCCCAAGCGCATGTAATCCAGGCCTACGTCGTGCAGCGTCTGCAGACGGCGCGCGATGCGCGGGACCGGTGAGAAGAACGGCAAGGTCTCCTCGATGCTCATCTGAAGCACGTCGTGGATGTTCTTGCCCTTGTAGTAGACGGCCAGCGTCTCGCGGTTGTAGCGCTTGCCGTGGCAGACCTCGCACGGGACGTAGACGTCGGGCAGGAAGTGCATCTCGATCGTGATCGTGCCGGCGCCTTTGCAGGCCTCGCAGCGACCGCCCTTGACGTTGAAGCTGAAGCGGCCCGGCGCGTATCCGCGTGACCGCGCGTCCTGGGTCTTGGAGAACAGCTCGCGGATGTGATCGAACAGGCCGGTGTACGTGGCCGGGTTGGAACGCGGCGTGCGGCCGATCGGCGACTGGTCGATCGCGATCACCTTGTCGAAGTGCTCTAGCCCGGCGATGGCGGTATGCCGGCCGGGACGCCGCGGCTTGCGGTTGAGCCGGCTGGACAGGGCCTTCAGCACGATCTCGTTGACGAGCGTGCTCTTGCCCGAGCCCGACACGCCCGTGACGCAGGTGAAGGCCCCAACCGGGAACGCCACGTCGACCTCGCGGAGGTTGTGCTCTCGGGCCCCGGTGACTGTCAGCCACCCCGCGGGCCGTCGGCGCTTGTTGGGCGGCTGGATCACGCGACGGCCCGACAGGAACGCCCCCGTCACCGAGGCCGCGCTCGCCTCGATATCGCCGACCGTCCCCTGGGCCACCACGTGGCCGCCGTGCTCGCCCGCCCCGGGTCCCATGTCGATCACGTGGTCGGCGGAGCGCATCATGTCCTCGTCGTGCTCCACCACGATCACGGTGTTGCCGAGGTCGCGCAGGCGCTCGAGCGTCGCCGTCAGCTTGCGGTTGTCGCGCTGGTGGAGGCCGATGGACGGCTCGTCCAGGATGTAGAGCACCCCCACCAGCCCGGCGCCGATCTGGGTCGCCAGGCGGATACGTTGCGCCTCGCCGCCCGACAGGGTTCCCGCCGCACGCGACAGCGTCAGGTAGCCGACCCCGACGGCCTCGAGGAACCGCAGCCGCTCGGTGACCTCCTGGATCACGCGCTGGGCGATGAACGCCTGCGTCTCGGTCAGCCGGACCGTGTCGAAGAACCCGAGCGCGTCGGCGACCGAGAGCTCGCACACCTGCGCGATGGAGTTGCCGCCGACGGTGACCGCCAGGACCTCGGGACGCAGGCGTGCGCCGCCGCAGGCTTCGCACGGAACAAGCGACATGAACTGCTCGATGCGCTCCCGGATCTGCTGCGAGCCCGTCATGCGGTACTGGCGGCGAAGCTGCGGGATGAGCCCCTCGAACCAGGTCTGCCCCGAGGTGTAACCGCCACGGCGGCGTTTGCGTCGCGTGCCGATCTGCACCTTCTGGCCACGGCCGCCGGGGCCGTTGACGATCAGGTCCTGCTGCTCGGCCAAAAGCCGTCCGAACGGAATGTCCAGATCGACGTCGTGCTCGTCGGCCACGGCCTCCAGCAGCAGGTCGTAGTAATCCGTCGTGCGATCCGACCACGGCAGCAGGGCACCGCCGCGCAGGCTGCGCTCGGGATCGACGACCAGCTCCGGATCGACCTCGAGCGTGTAGCCGAGCCCCGTGCAGGCCTCGCACGCGCCGTGCGGTGAGTTGAACGAGAACGTGCGCGGCGCGAGCTCCGGCAGCGACGCCCCGTGATCGGGACACGCGAACCGCTCCGAGTACACCCACGAGCCCGCCTCGCCGCCGACCTGCTCGATGCGCACCAGGCCGTCAGCCAGGTTGACCGCGGTCTCCAGGCTCTCGTGCAAGCGCCGGCGCAGATCGCGCTTCATCACGAGCCGGTCGACGACGACCTCGATGGTGTGGTTACGCTTCTTGTCGAGTGTCGGCGTCTCGTCGATCAGGTACGTCTCGCCGTCGACCGCGACCCGGGCGAAGCCCTCGTTCTTGACGTGCTCCAGGACGTCGCGGTGCTCCCCTTTGCGCCCGCGCACGAGGGGGGCCAGCACCTGGAAGCGCGTGCCCTCCTCCATTTCCAGCACCCGGTCGGCGATCTGCTCGACGCTCTGCCCCGCGATCGGCTTGCCGCAGATCGGGCAGTGCGGCTCCCCCACCCGCGCGAACAGCAGTCGCAGGTAGTCGTAGATCTCGGTGACGGTTGCGACCGTGGAGCGCGGGTTGCGGCTGGTCGTCTTCTGGTCGATCGAGATGGCGGGCGACAGGCCCTCGATCGTGTCGACGTCCGGCTTGTCCATCTGACCCAGGAACTGGCGGGCGTAGGCGGAGAGGGTCTCGACGTACCGTCGCTGCCCCTCGGCGTAGAGCGTGTCGAACGCAAGGCTCGACTTGCCGCTGCCGGAAAGACCCGTGATCACGACCAGCGCGTCACGCGGAATCTCGACCGAGATGTCCTTGAGGTTGTGTTCACGTGCACCCATGACACGGATGACACCTGAGGGAGCGCTCGCCACCCATCCAGTGTACTCAGGTACATGGCGTAGCCTGGGGACGTGCGGCCCGAGCTTGCGGAGTTTGCGGATGAGATGCGCGGCCTCGTGCCCGAGGGCGTCGAGATCCTGGACGCACACGCCCACCTGGGCGCCGATGAGGACGGGCACACGCTCGATCCGGCCGGCCTGACGCGGCGGCTCGACCGGGCCGGTGTGGGCCGGGCATGCGTGTTCGCGCTGCACGACCCCGACCGGCGCCCCGCCTACCGCGTCCCCAACGACCGCGTTCTGGACTGGGCGGAGGACTCCGGGGGCAGGCTCGTGCCGTTCTGCCGGCTCGACCCGGCGGACGGCGCGGTGGCCGAGGCCGAGCGATGCCTCGCGCGTGGCGCGCGCGGCATCAAGCTCCACCCGCGCTCCCAGGCGTTCGTGTTCGGCGACGGCGCGGTGGACGCGATCTTCGCGCTCGCGCAAGAGGCGCGCGTGCCGATCCTGATTCACGCAGGCCGCGGGATGCCTTCCATCGCGGATGGCTTGTGCGACGTCGCGCTCCGCCACCTCGGCGCGCCTCTGATCCTGGCGCACGGAGGCATCGCCGACCTCGGGGTGTTCGCGGACCGGCTGGCGGATCACCCGGCCGCCTTCTTCGACACGTCGATCTTCGGGCCGCTCGACATGATCGAGTTGTTCGCGCGGGTGCCGCCGGAGCGCATCCTGTTCGGGTCGGACCCGCCCTACGGACGCCCGTTCCTGGCGTTGTACTTGACACTCCGAGTCGCGCGCATGTCCGGCCTCGACGACGCCGCCGTCCGCCGCGTGCTGGGCGGGACCGCAGAGGCGATCCTGAGCGGAGCGGATCCGTCGGCGCCGTCACGTCCGATCCGCCCCCGAACCGTGCGCCTGATCGGGTCGCTCGGCCGTCTCTCTGCGTACACGGCGCTCGCCTTCGACCAGCTCGCACGTGGCGCGCGCGAGGCTGCGCTCGAGAACGTCGTGATGGCCCTCGGGGTCTGCCGGGACCCCGACCCGGAACCCGCCGGGGTCGAGCTCGCCCGCGCCGCGGCGGCGCTCACAGTGGTGGAGACGGCCATCGCGGCGCCCGGGGCCCGGATCCCTACAGACCTCCTCTACCTCGTCATGGCCCTCGCCGCGACCTGAGCGACCGTCATCATCAGGCGCCGTCCAGGACGGACAGGATGTTTCCGGCGGGGTCGGTGAACCAGGCGATGTTCGGACCCGGCCCGTGGCCGATGCCCTTGGCGTCCTGGTCGAAGCCGTCATAGCGCTCGAACGCGACGCCCCGGGCCGTCAGCGCGTCGACGGCGGCCTCGGTGTCATCGACCTGGAAGTTCAGGATGGTGTACGTCGCCGGCACGTGATCCGGTTTGAGGTAGATCATCGTCGGGCGCGACCCGGCCAGGTCGAGCTGCAGGAGGCCATTGTCGGCGTCGATGACGGTGACGGGGATGCCGAGCGTCTCGCCGTAGAAGCGTGTCGCGGCGTCGATGTCATCGACGGCGAAGCCGCTGAATGCAGGAGTGTTCGCGAACATCATTGCCTCCGAGGGGGTGGTGGTCGTCGAGTGTGAAATTCCCGACCGGGCGGCGCCTCGAAACTCATCGGTGGCCGTTGCCTGAACTCAAGCACGCCACGGATCGACGGCCCGCTCGGACGCCCCCATCTGACACGATGGGCCCATGCGAATCGCTTGGATCGGGCTGGGGACGATGGGTGCGGCGATGGCCGCCCACCTGCTGGAGGCGGGTCATGGCGTGGTCGTCTACAACCGCACCCGGGAGCGCACGGTGCCGCTTCGCGACCTCGGCGCCGCCGTGGCCGGCTCGCCTGCGGAGGCGGCCGACGGGGCATCGGTCGTGTTCACGTGCGTGCCCGACTCGTCCGATGTGGAGCAGGTGATTCTCGGGTCGGAGGGTGCCGCGGAGCGAATGGCGCCCGGGTCGGTGCTCGTCGACTGCTCCACGATCTCCCCGTCGGTGGCGCGGCGTCTCGCCGGCGAACTCGCTGATCGCGGCGTCGGCTGCGTCGACGCCCCGGTCTCGGGAGGCTCCGAAGGTGCCCGGCGGGGAACCCTGACCGCGTTCGTCGGCGGCGACGAGAGCGCCGTGCGCACGGCACGGCTGGCGCTCGAGGCGTTCTGCGCGACGGTCACGCACCTGGGCCCGCCCGGCGCGGGTCAGGCCGCGAAGGCCGTCAACCAGGTGCTGATCGCCGGCACGTACGCGACCCTCGGCGAGGCGCTCGTCCTGGGCGAGAAGGAAGGTCTGCCGATGGACGCGCTCGTGGCCGCGCTTTCGGCAGGCGCCGCCCGATCATGGGTCCTCGAGAACCGGGCACAGAACGTGATCGGCGACGATTACCCACTCGGCTTCCGCGTCGAGTTGCACCTCAAGGATCTGCGCATCGCGCTGGCCGAGGCGGCGGCGCTGGACGTGCCGATGGCCGTCACCGAGATGATCGCCGCCCACGAGCAACGCCTCGTCGATGCCGGCCTGGGCGGCGAGGACGTCTCGAACCTCGCCCGCATCTCCCGAGGCCCCGTGCCGCCACCACCGGGATGACCCTGCCCAGCCTGGCATCCCCTAAGGATCCCTGGCACCGCGACCCGAGAAACCCTGCCCAGCCGGGGTTCTGCGTCCCCGATCCTTGACCCGCCGATCCGACGTTCAGTCAAGTTCAGTTCCCGATCCAAACGCCATCTACCCCCAAATGGCCTCCGGGCAGGCTCAGCCCGGTTCATGCTCGGGACGCCACTTGCGAAGGAGTTCCTCGTGGCGGCGGTGACGTTCGGTCTCGGCGTCCCAGGCGGGGTCGTCCGGAGGGAAGGCCGAGGGGCGCCCCTCGCCCCACAGCACTCCGGTCCCGGGCAGGCCGTAAATCGCTGCGAACAGGTCGTCCTCGTCCAGCCCTGGCGCGGCCAGCGAACGGAACACGACGTCGTCGTCGCCGTCCACACCCGGAGCCGGGGGACGCGGGCTCACCGCGTGCGGCCTCCCGACCGGCGCCCGCGTTTGGCCGGAGTCGGCGCGGTGCGCGGCGCGCGCGCCAGTCCGTGCCGATCGTCAAGCTCGCGCCGAAGCTCCTTGAGCGCATCCCGAAGCTCGGCCGCGCGCTCGAATCGAAGCTCCTCGGCCGCCTTGAACATCTCCTCCTCGATCATCACGACCTCGCGCTCCAGCTCCTCGTCCGTCGCCGCGCTCTGCGCCAACTCCTTCGCCTTGATGCGCTGCGACTGGGCGGGACCGCCCTTCAGGCCGAGGAACTCGGCGATGTCGCTGACGCCCTTGACGATCGACTCCGGCTTGATGTCGTTGGCCTCGTTGTAGGCGGTCTGGATCGTACGGCGCCGCTCGGTCTCGCCGATGGCAGTGCGCATCGCCTCGGTCTCACGGTCGGCGTACATGACCACCCGCCCGTCGACGTGACGGGCGGCACGGCCGATCGTCTGGATCAACGCGGTCGTGCCGCGCAGGAAGCCCTCCTTGTCGGCGTCCAGGATCGCCACCAGCGTGACCTCGGGCAGATCGAGCCCCTCCCGCAGCAGGTTGACGCCAACGAGTACGTCGAACTCGCCCAGGCGCAGGTCACGGATGATCCGGATCCGCTCGATCGTGTCCACCTCGGAGTGCAGGTACCGCACTTTGAACCCGCCCTCCACCAGGTACTCGGTCAGGTCCTCCGCCATCTTCTTGGTCAGCGTCGTCACCAGCGTCCGCTCGTCGCGCTCCACGCGGTCACGGATCTCATTCATCAGGTCGTCGATCTGGTTGCGAGTGGGGCGCACGTCGACCTGCGGATCGACGAGGCCGGTCGGCCGGATGATCTGCTCCACGATGCGGCTCGCGTTGCGCCGCTCGAACTCACCGGGCGTCGCTGACACGAACACGACCTGCCCGACCCGCTCCAAGAACTCGTTGAGCTTGAGCGGGCGGTTGTCGAACGCGGACGGCAACCGGAAGCCGTGCTCGATGAGCGCGCCCTTGCGTGAATGATCGCCCTCGAACATGCCGCGAAGCTGGGGCACGGTGTTGTGGGACTCGTCGATCAGGCAGAGGAAATCCTTGGGGAAGAAGTCGATGAGCGTGCTGGGCGCCGTGCCCGGCGCGCGGCCGTCCAGGATGCGGGAGTAGTTCTCGATCCCGTTGCAGAACCCGAGTTCCCGCATCATCTCCATGTCGTACTGGGTGCGCTGACGCAACCGGTGGGCCTCGACCAGCTTGCCGTCGCGGTCGAACTCCGCGACGCGCTCCTCCAGCTCGTCGCGGATCTCGTGTAAGGCGCGCTGGACGGTGGGCTGAGGGGTGACGTAGTGGGTGGCCGGCCAGATGCCGACGTGGTCGACCGACTCGAACAGCTCGCCGGTCAGGCTGTCGAAATGGTCGATTGACTCGATCTCGTCGCCGAACATGGACACCCGGTACGCGCTTTCCATGTTCGCGGGCTGGATCTCGAACACGTCGCCGCGGACCCGAAACCGCCCACGCTCCAGAACCGTGTCGTTGCGCTGGTACTGCACCTCGACCAGCTTGCGAAAGATGTCGTCGCGCCGGTGCTCGTCGCCGACCCGCAGGAGCAGCATGCGATCGCGGTAGAGTTCCGGCGAGCCGATGCCGTAGATGCAGCTGACCGACGCCACGATGACGACGTCCCGGCGTGCAAGTAGGGCGCTGGTGGCGGCGTGACGCAGACGGTCGATCTCGTCGTTGATGGACGAGTCCTTCTCGATATAGGTGTCGCTCGCGGGCAGGTACGCCTCGGGCTGGTAGTAGTCGTAGTAGCTCACGAAGTACTCGACCGCGCTCTCGGGCAGGAACTCCCGGAACTCGTTGCAGAGCTGCGCCGCCAGGGTCTTGTTGTGCGCGATCACGAGCGCCGGGCGCCCGGTGGTCGCGATCAGATTGGCCATCGTGAACGTCTTGCCCGACCCCGTCACGCCCAAGAGCGTCTGGTAGCGCTCCCCGGCCTCCAAGCCTTCCAGCAGACCGGCGATCGCTTGGGGCTGGTCTCCGGTGGGCAGGTAGGCGGGGGAGATCGCGAACGACGTCGACATCGTCCGATCGTAGCGCGGTCGGCGGGGCCCGAGCCTGCACCCAGCCTGGGCATCGACGCACATGGATTCCGTGCCAATGCCTTCTTCACGCCGCCCAGATCGGATACTCTCGCGTGCGCGCCTCATCGATTCGTCGGCGAGGCGCGCTGACGGCCCCGCGACCGGGACGCGGGGCCGTCACCCGCTCCTCACGAGACCCCGAGCG
>JBKKDD010000098.1:0-2988 GCA_046708705.1 Miltoncostaeaceae bacterium
GGCGATCACGGCATCGATCTCGAGCGCGGCGGCGGGGGCCTGGGCGCCCTGGTCGTCCACGTGGCGCAGCCGGGTAAAGGGCGCGGCGCCGACGCGTGCGCCGCGGATGAGCGCGGGGGTGACCGCGCCCGCCACGTCGCGCGCCTGGGTCGCCAGCAGCGGGTCGTCGGTGGCCAGCACGAGTGACGTCGCCGTCCTGGCGAGCATCCGCAGGGCGTTGGCGGGCGCGCGACGCGCCGGCTCCCATGCCGGAGGGTTCCCGGCGGGGGCGAACAGCAGGCCGCCCAAGCCGATCACCCGGCTGGGGCCGTCGCCGCCGTCCGCGTCGAAGACCGGCACGCGATGGACCTGCGCCCCGGTCACCGTACCTTCGGCGATGCGATCCGCAATGGTGCGGGCCGCCGTGGAATTGTCCGTCACGATCAGCCGCACCGGTGCCGTCATCCTTCGGGTCGAGACGGGCAGGATACCAACATGACCGATTCGAACGTGATGGTGACCGGGGGCGCAGGGTTCATCGGCTCCAATCTGGCCGACGCGCTGCTGGCAGAGGGCCATGCGGTGCACGTGGTGGACGATCTGTCCCACGGGCAGCGTGAGCGGGTGCCGGCCCAGGCCGAGTTCCACGAGCTCGACATCCGCGACAGCGCGGGGCTTTTGGCAGTGACGCGCGTCGCGCGTCCGTCGGTCATTTACCACTTGGCGGCCCAGGCGGACGTGCGCCGCGCGCTCGAGGAGCCCGCGTTCGACGCCGAGGTCAACATCATCGGCACCATCGCGGTGCTCGAGGCCGCACGCGCCGTGGGCGCCCGGGTGGTGTTCGCGAGCACCGGCGGCGCGGGGTACGGCGAGTACGAAGGCCTGCCGGTGCCATCGCCCGAGACGGCCGAGACCCGTCCGCTCAGCCACTACGGCATGAGCAAGATGGCGGGCGAGGGCTACATCGGCACCTACTGGCGCCTGTACGGGGTCGAGGGGGTCTGCCTGCGGCTGGGCAACGTGTACGGGCCGCGGCAGGACCCGCACGGCGAGGCCGGGGTCGTCGCGATCTTCTGCGGCAAGATGCTGGACGGCGAGGCGCCGCGGGTGTTCGGCAACGGCCTCCAGACCCGCGACTACGTGTACGTCGGCGACGTCTGCGGGGCGTTTCTGGCCGCGGCCGCCGGGTCGGCGGGCGAGACCGTCAACATCGGCGCGGGCCGTGAGGTCACCGTGCTCGACCTGATCGCTGGTCTCGGGTGCGACACGGCGCCGGAGTTCGCGCCTGCCCGCGAGGGCGAGCTCCAGCGAAGCTGCCTCGATCCGGCAAAGGCCGGACGTCTGTACGGGTGGCGCGCCACGATGCCGCTGGCTGAGGGGCTGCGGGCGACCCTCGCTTCGGTCCGCTCAAACCGGGACGACCCGGACGGCCGCCCGGTCGGGGCGTTCGGGTAGGTCTGGGGCCGTTCCGTCCGCGCCGGATTCAGGTGTGGTGCGGTATCGTCGCGGGCGGCGGGCCGCGACCGCGACTGGTGAGGCACGGTCTCGTGCCCGCGGGGCGGCTGCGCATGGCGAGTGATTGGAATCGGAGGCCGTATGCAGATCGGCAAGGCCGTGGCTCCTCTGAGCCACATCAGCCAGGCCTATCCCGACCGGGTCGAAGTGCGGGGGCGCGACCTGTGCGGTGACCTGATGGGCAGGCTGAGCTTCACCGAGTACTTCTACCTCTTGCTGACCGGCCGCGAGCCGACGGACGATCAGCGGTACTTCCTCGACCTGCTCCTGGTCGCGATCGCCGAGCACGGGATGATGCCGACCAACATCGCGGCGCGCATGACGCTCGCCGCCGACCCCGGATCGCTGCAGGGAGCCGTGGCGGCGGGGATCCTGGGCTGCGGCCCAGTCCTGCTCGGCACATCCGAGGAATGCGCGCGGCTGCTCGACGAGGCCCAGCTGCGGGTGGCGTCAGGCGGGGCGCCCGAGGATGTGGCACGCGACATCGCGCGGGCGATCCACGACTCCGGCGGCAGGGCGCCGGGCTTCGGCCATCCGGTGCATCGACCGATCGATCCCCGCGCCGAGCGGATCCTCGAGCTTGCCGATACCAGAGGGGTCAGCGGACCCCACGTCCTGCTCGCACGGTGTCTGCGCACGAGCGTCGCCGAGGTGTGGGGCAAGCCGCTCCCGATGAACGTCTCGATGCCCATCGCGGCGGTCATGCTGGACCTGGGCTTCCCTGCCGCGGCGATGAAGGCCATCCCGATCCTCGCGCGCACCGGGGGGCTCCTCGCCCATCTGGCCGAGGAGCAGGAGCACCCACTCGGATTCCTCCTGGCGGGCAGGGCGGAGGCGGCGATCGAGTACGCGCCGCCGGTTGACGACCACGCTGGATGATGCTCTCGCCGCAGATCGAGGCTCGTCCCTGGGCCGAGCAGTGGGTCATCGACGACGCGAGCTACCGCACCCAACTCGCGTACCTGTTCGAGCGGTCGGCGTTCGCTCGCGAAAAGCTGACGGCGGCCGGAATCACCTCCGGCCGGGAGGCGGGCGGGCTGGCAGACATCGCAGAGCTCCCCTTGACCGAGAAGAGCGAGATCAAGGCCTCGTGCACCTCGGAGAACCCGTTCGGCGCCCATCTGTGCGCATCGCCGTCCGAGATCGTCCGCATCTACTCGACCAGCGGCACCACCGGCACGCCGAGCTACATCCCGTTGACCGCAGGCGACATCGAGAACTGGGTGACCGGCTCGGCGCGCAGCTACGCGGCTTCCGGCATCGTCGCCGGCCAGCGCGTCATCACCACCTATAACGCCGGGCCGTTCGTGGCGGGCGCCGCGCTCGCCTCGTTCGACCGCATCGGGCTCTGCCAGATCCCGGTCGGGACGGGGAACACCGACCGGCTGATGCGCGCGATCGAGACGCTCAGACCCGAGGCCGTCGTGCTGACCCCGTCGTATGCCGCGCACCTGCTCGAATGGGCGGCCGAGCGCGACATCGATCTGCGGGGGT
>JBKKDD010000099.1:0-2569 GCA_046708705.1 Miltoncostaeaceae bacterium
GGTGAACCCCGCGCCGTCCGCGGTCGTGTCGAGCCGGATGGATTGCTCGGTCACGACCGTGGTGGCGGACGGCACCGGCGGCGGCGTGCCGAGCAATCGCACAGCGTTGTTCTCGAAGAAGTTGCCCCCGATGTACACGCGACCGTCGGGGAGCGCCGCGACCGCGTCCAGCCCGACGAGCAACGCGTCGCGCGTGGTGACACCCCCTCGCGGATCGACGCGGACGGCGACGATGTTCGTCATGCCGCCCGTCAGCGGGAACTGGACGGCGCCCGACGCGACCGCATCGTCGGCGAGCACGGCGATCTCCTGAAGGCGGATCCGGAAACCCGCGCGTGTGGGCGGGACGTTTACGAATCCGGTACCGCCGAACGCGGCATCCAGCGCGCCGGCTGCGGTCAGCCGCAGAACCCGGGCATCGCCGGTGGGCCCGTCCCCCAACGTCACGTACACGCGGTCCTTGCTGTCGACGGCGCCGGCGTAGATGTTCTCCGTCGTCGTCACGGTCGAGGAGCCACCGACCCCGAAGCTGCCGTCGGGCGAGCCGTCGCCCAGCAGGCGTGCCACCGCAGCGCCCCCGGAGTGCTCGCCGACGACGACGATCGCGCCGCTGCCGGTGAGTGCCACGGCCGCGACTTCCGTCATCGCAGGTCCCGGAAGCTCCGCCACACCGTCGCCGCCGCCGAACGACGGGTCGGGGGAGCCGTCGGGCCGGAACCGGTGGACGCTGCTGGTCGCGGGAGCTGTTCCTCGTGCCGCGGCGATGATCGCGCCGTCCGGCGCGACGAGCACGTCGCGGAAGCGCAGGGCGCCTGCCGCCGGGATCGCCGTGACGACACCGTCACCACCGCCGAAGGCCGGATCGGGTGCGCCGTCGGCTCGGAACTTGACGACGAAGCCCCCGACCGGGACCGTCGTCAGGTCGCCGGCCGCGACGATGGCGCCGTCGGCGGCGCGTGCCGCCCCGAAGGTGTTGCCGCTGGCCGGGAGCGTCACCCGCGAGGCGCCGCTGCCGGCGCCGAACGCCGGGTCGGGGAGGCCGGACGGCAGGACGGACGCCACACGCACCTCGGCGGCGAACGCGAGCCCGGACACGCCGGTCACCCCGCCGTCGCCGCGCGGGACGAAGATCTCGACATCCTGGCCGAGGGTCGAGCCCACGACGCCGTTGCCGGAGAACGCCAGCGTCCCGTTCGCGTTGGCGCCGATCCAGGCGTGGCTGCCGCCGGCCGCGGTGCCCGCGATGACGATCCGGCCCGCGACCGTCGCGATCGAGGTCGGGAACGTCGGGTCCAGAGCGTAGTCCGCGACGCCGTCGCCGCCGCCGAAGGCGGGATCGGGGTCCCCAGACGTGAGGAACCGCGCGATATACGGGCGGCTGGCCGGAAGGGCGAACCCGTTGGCCGGGCCGGTGAAGGTAATACCCGTGGCGTCGACCATCAGACGGCGACCTCGGGCGCCAGACGTCGCGAGCGGCACCGTCACGATCGCGAATCCGTCGCCGTCGAAGCTGACGTCCAACGCGCCGCCCGCCGTCAGGCGCACGAGGAGGGGCGAGGGCGGGGTGCCCGGGAACCGCGTTCCGAGGATCACAGGACGTCCGGACGGGTCGAGCGCCACGTCCTCGGCGATGGCGAACAGTGCCGCACCACCACCGAAGAAATCCGCGCGGCCGTCGCCGCCGCCGAACGCCGGGTCCAGGGCGCCGCTGCCGAGGAACCGGAACGTGCTGACGGTACCGCCGCCGAGGGCGGAGGTGTTCGCGGCGACGGTGACCGCGCCCGATCCGGCGTCGATGGCCGCGCCGGCGAACTCCGGCTCGTCGTCGTTGACACCGAGGTCGGTCGAGACGACGCCGCCCACGCCGAACGCGGGGTCGAGCGCCCCGGTCGGCAGAAGCCGGATCAGCAGTCCACGTGAGATGCCGTCCATGCCCTCGGATGACAGGGTGACGACCACCGTGCCCGCGGGTCCGGGGTCCAGGTCGGCGAGGTCGACGCTGCCGCCGAAAGCCGGGAGGGTGACGATGCCGCCGGTTCCCCAGGCGGGATCGAGCGACCGGTCGGCGAGCATGCGGACGACCGTGGGGGTCGCGCCCAGCCCTGTGTGCCGGACAAGTCCGACCAGGGTGCCCCCTCCACCGGTCGGGATGGCGGCTGAGACGCTGACGCTTCCCAGCCCGACCGGTGTCAGGCGCGTCGGATTGCTCGCGATCAGGCCGCCGGTGGCCTGATGGCGCACGTCTGCGACGACGTTCCGGCGACCGTCACCCGCGTCGCCGATCAGGCCGAAGCCCGTCGTGTCGGGGACGATGAACGCGGCGCCGACCGCGTTGAAGGCGCCGGGAGGCCCGATCAGGGCGGCCGAGCCTCGGTCTCCGAACGACGTGTCGACATCTCCGAACGCCGCGGTCGCGGCCGCGGGCGCGACCGCGGCGAGCAGGATGGCCGCGAGATGGGCAAGGCGCTGGATCGTCGTCATGTCCAGATGCTAACCCCGGTCGTTACGGAGTTTCCCCGGTTGAATCCACGGGCCCGGCTCAACCGCGTTGCATATGTACACGTACGGC
>JBKKDD010000100.1:0-5030 GCA_046708705.1 Miltoncostaeaceae bacterium
AGCTCGTGACGAGCGTCAGCCTCGATGCGCCGGAGCGCGTGGAGGCCGTCTACCGGTCGGTGCTGGAGGACGGGGAGACGATCGAGCGGCGACACTTCACCGTGGAGCGTGACGGGCAGACCGTGCAGTTCGAGGTCAGTCACTCGCCCGTCCGCCTGGGCGAGGGTCCGCCGATCGGCGTGGGGGTGGTCGTCGAGGACGTGACCCACCGCGTCGAGCACCAGCGGGAGCTCGAAAAGGCGCTGGACGCCGAACGCGTCTCACGCGGGTTGGCCGAGGCCGCCAACCGGGACCTGCTGGAGCGAAACAACGCGCTTCGCGCTGCGCAACGCGGCTTCTACGAGCGCACACAGATGCTCCGCGCGCTGACCGATCTGACCGACGACCCCATGTTCGTGGTCGACCGGCAGGGCCGGTGCCAGATGGTCAACATCGCGGGCGCCCGCACGATGGGTGTTCGACCGCAGGACGTGATCGGCACGACCTACGATGCGTTCCTGCCGCGGGAGTTCGCGCAGCGGGCGCGTGAGCGCGACCTGGAGGTCATGGCCACCGGAACGACCGTCGTCGACGAGGAGACCGTGGTGACCCCACAGGGACCCCGCGGGATGCTGACGACACGCCAGCCATGGGTCGTCGACGGCGCGACGATCGGCGTGGTGGTGGTCGCGCGCCCGATCTCCGCGCCCGGCGAGGCAGAGTGGGAGCGGGACATCATCCTCGCGAGGTCGCGTGCGGCGGAGTCGACGATGACACGTGCACTCAAGCGCCTGGCCGAGCAGAACGCGCGACTTCAGGAGCTGGACCGGGTCAAGGACGAGATCGTGGCGCTCGTCTCGCACGACCTGCGCACGCCGCTGACCTCGATCCGCGGGTACACCGAGTTGCTCAAGACCGGGCAGGGGCTGGATGCGGACGGCCTGGGATTCGTCCAGGTGATCGAGCGAAACAGCGAGCGGCTGCTGGAGCTCGTGGATGACCTGCTCGTCGTGGCGCAGCACAGGGTCGGGGCGTTCACGGTGCGCGTGACCGAGGTCGACCTGACACGGCTCGCGGCCGACTCGCTCGCGACGTTCGCGCCCGCAGCGGCAGCGAAGAAGATCACGCTGGTGAAAGGCGGGGAGGGTGCGTGCATCGTGGCCGGCGACGGCGCGCGGCTGGGCCGCATGCTGGACAACCTGGTCGCAAACGCCGTCAAGTTCACCCAGCCGGGCGGGGTGGTCGAGATCGGCGTGCGGATGGACGGCGAGCGCGCCGTGTTGCGTGTCCAAGACAACGGCCCGGGCATCGCGCCTGAGGCCCAGGCCCAGATCTTCGATCACTTCGCTCGCGCCCGCGACGCCGACGGAGGCGGCATTCGCGGCATCGGGCTGGGGCTCGCGATCGCCCGCGCCGTGGCCGAGGCGCACCACGGCACCATCACGCTGGACAGCTCGCCCGGAACCGGGGCGACGTTCTCGGTCGACCTGCCGGTCGCCGACCCGTGCGAGGACGCGGATGCGGATGCGGCCATGGTCACGGCGGACCCACAGCCTGCCCTGACGCAGGGCGCCGGGGTCTGATCCAACGCGTGGCGAGAGCGCCAGCTCAGTCGATCAGGATGCGCTCGCCGAGGCCCAGGCAGCCCGGGCACGTGTGCGGGACGAGGCCCTCGCCGTTGTGGTCCTCGAAGATGCGCCGCTGACCCCAGCAGGTCGGGCACGCGGTCCAGCTCGCCGCGATCGTGGGGAGGTCGACCGCGATGCTCATCGGGCCGCTCCCACGCTCGGGCGGAACTTCAGGCCGACCGTGGTGCCGCTCGGACGGGTCCAGGTCCGGAACGTGTCGGCGAAAGCCCGCATCAGTATGAGGCCACGCCCGTGCTCGGACGCCTCGTCCGGCATGGGGACCTGGTCGCGGATCTCTGCGCCATGCCCGGAGTGGTCGCCCACGATCAGGGCGGCGGTGCCCACGCTGACGCGGAACCGGACGTCGATGTCGCTCCCACCGGCGGCGCCGTGGGACTGCGCGTTCGCCATCGCCTCGTCGGCGCAGATCAGCACGCGGAATGCGTCCTCCCGGTCCCACCCGCATGTGTCGAGGGCATCGGCCAGGGCGTCGCGGACGCCGGCCAGGTCGGTCAGGTCGGCAGGGACCTCGGACGCAAACCGCACCTCGCGTGATGTGAGCTCGGTGGCCATGTCACACCGTCCCGACCCCCGCGGCCGCAAACTGCGGCTCGTGGTGTGAGTGGTGGATGCAGCCGACGACGTCGCAGACCCCGCCGCTCATGGGGTCGAGTCGATCCAGAAGCGCTCCAATACGCTCGAGGGCCGTGTCGATGATCGGTGTTGGACTCATGGTGCGCTCCTTTCAATGGTGACGCTCTCTACTGAGGGAGATCCCCGTGGCGCTCGTGCGTTACGCGGCGATCGATGGGTGTGTCAATGGATACGTCGGAGGCGGGCTGGCAGATCACCACCCATTGGTCGGGCGCCCGCCGGATCTGAAGACCATGACCCCGGTTTTCGGTGTCGTCATGATGAGCGCGGACCAGGCCCGGGAATACATTGGGCGCGATCCGCGACGTGACCACCGCGACGGCCCGAGGAGTGTGGTGTCGGCGTCGATGTCTCACACCACGACCGGCGGAGCGATTCCGTGCGGCGTTCCACACGTCCGAACCATTGCCGTACCGAGCCTGACGCGGTTTTGAGGCCAAATGCAGACGCGCGGCCGGTCTGAGACGATAGGGCGATGGCGCGCAATGTTCTGGGCGACGAGCTGGAGCCCTGCTCGACCGACCCACTGACCGGGTACTTCCGCGACGGCTGTTGCAACACGGGGTCGGGTGACACCGGCGTGCACACGGTCTGTGCCGTGATGACTGAGGAGTTCCTCGCCTTCTCGCTGGCGACCGGCAACGACCTGACCACGCCACGACCCGAGTTCGGGTTCTCGGGGCTACGTCCTGGGGACCGGTGGTGCCTGTGCGCGCCGCGCAGGCAGGAGGCGTTCGAGGCGGACTTCGCGCCCCGGGTCGTGCTGGCGGCCACCCACGAGGTGACCACCGAGTGGTGTGACCTCACGGCGCTGATCGCCCATGCGGTCGACCCGCCCGAGGACGGGTGAGCCGCCGCTCAGCGTCGCAACGGGCATCGGTTTCCCCTACGTCACCTGCGATTTTTGAAGACGCTGTACCCGCCCGGCCCGACGAGGCAGCCGACGACGATCAGCACGATCCCCAGGATGATCTGGCCCTGGATCAGCTGAACGATTCCGATGATGACAAGGATTGCCGCGATGATCCAAAGGACGGTGTTGCTCACGCTGTCGCTCTCTTTCAGAAGGTTGCGGTTGTTGTACCCCGGTGCGGTTTTGCCAAACGCCCGCCGCTTCGCCGCAACCGCGCTCGACATCGACGCTGTGCCGGTACGAGCCCTGTCGTGAGTCGCACGTGACCGTGCGCGCGGACCCGCCGGCGGCGTCCGACTCGACCCGACCCGGTCAGGCCACGGCGCTGCGCTTCTGGCTGAAGCTGGGCTGCATCTCGTTCGGCGGTCCGGCGGGTCAGGTCGCGATCATGCACGACGAGCTCGTCGAGCGGCGCGGCTGGATCTCCGAGAGCCGCTTCCTGCACGCGCTCGCGTTCTGCTTCGCGTTGCCGGGCCCGGAGGCGCAGCAACTCGCGACGTACGTCGGCTGGCGGCTGCACGGCCTACGCGGCGCCCTGGCCGCCGGCGGGCTGTTCGTGCTGCCGAGCTTCGTGCTGCTGTGCGCGCTGTCGTTCGTCTACGTTGAGTACGGCAACGTCCCGGAGGTGGCGGGCGTGGTGCGCGGGTTGGGTGGTGCGGTGGTTGGGCTGGTGGTGGCCGCGCTGATCCGGGTGGGCGGACGGGTGGCGCGCACCCCGGTCACAATCGGCCTCGCCGCGGTCGCGTTCGGCGCCCTGATGCTGGGCGTGCCGTTTCCGCTGATACTGGTCGCCGCGGCGGTCATCGCGATCGCCGTGCAGCGCGCGCTGCCGGGCTCGTTCCCGGGCATGGGGCACGGCACGGACACCGCCGCGGACGAGGCCTCCGAGCGCGTCACCACGAGCGGCCCGCGCATCGCCGTGATCCTCGCGACCTGGATCCTGCCGGTGGCGGGGCTGATCCTTGTCGGCGGGGTGATCGCGGATCTGGCCGGGTTCTTCTCGCTGGCGGCGCTCGTGACGTTCGGCGGTGCCTACGCAGTGCTGCCGTTCGTCGCCGACCAGGCGGTCAACCGCTTCGAGTGGCTGTCGGCCAAGGACATGGTTGCCGGTCTGGCGCTGGGCGAGACGACTCCGGGGCCGCTCATCATGGTCAACACGTTCGTCGGGTACCTGGCGGGCTGGACGACGCACCAGTCGCACGGGTGGGCGCTGATGGGCGCAGGAGTCGCGACGCTCTGCACGTTCATCCCGTCGTTCGTGTTTATCCTGCTGGGAGGCCCCTACGTCGATCGGCTGCCACGGCGCGGCAAGGTCGCGACTGCGCTGCACGGCGTCAGCGTCGCGGTCGTCGGGGTGATCGGCGGGCTCGCCGTCTTCGTCGGCCGCCACGTGATCGTCGTCGATGACGCGCCGGACTGGCTCGCGATCGCCCTTGCGGTCGGAGCCCTCGTCGCGCTGGTCCGGTACCGCGTCAACGTTCTGTGGATCATCGCCGTCAGTGCCGTCGCGGGGCTGATCGCCGGGCTGTCCTGAGGCGTGGGTTCAGGGAATCCTGCCCGCGTTGCTACCGTGACCGGCATGACACAGACGAATCGACTCGCGGTGATGATCGACGGCCAGGTCGTGCCCGCGCACGACGACGTGCGAGTGCGTATGGACGACGGCCTGATCCGGGGCGACGGGGTGTTCGAGGGGATGCGGTTCTACAACCGCAGGCCCCGCACGCCCGACGCCCACCTGGAGCGCCTGGCCAAGTCGGGCGCGGGCGCCGGCATCCCGATCGACCGGGACCTGCTGCTCCACGAGATGGCCGCGTTCTGCGAGGCGACCATCAACCCCGACTGCGGCGTGCGCC
>JBKKDD010000101.1:0-2664 GCA_046708705.1 Miltoncostaeaceae bacterium
GGGGGCAGGATCTCACGCCGAGACTTTCGCACGGGGCTGGGCGCGTGGACAGGGTCGGCAGTGGCCTTTTGGTCGATGTAGTCGGATCGCAGTGCGGTCCCGCCGGGCACGAGGCTCCATGTCTGCCTGACCGGCTACACCGCAATGACGACGCGGGTTCCTGGCGGCAGTGGTGTCCCCCCGGGTACGACCTGTTTGCCGAATGGTGCAACCGCCAAGCCCGCGAGCTTGATGGATGCGATTCCCACTGGTTCCGTCGGAGCCCGGTTCGGAGGCGCTGATGTCGGTTCAAGTCGTGGGTTTACCGCTGGTTGATGTTGATTGAGGCGTGGGGCGCAGCGATTCCATGAGCGATCCCGCAAGTGCGATGGCGTGGTCGGATTCTCGGGAGGAGAGCTCGCGGTCGGCGTGGATCGCTTGCCTGCGCATGTGGTCGAGTTCGTCGCGCTGCGGCCACGGTGACGGATTCGCTGACGATGGCGAGAGCGGTTGTTCGGGTGGCGCTTTGTCGTCGCCGGCGGTTGCAGGTACGCGGGGTCCGCTCTCGGGGTGTCCAGGAGGCTGCCGTTTCAGCAGACGCTCGAGCGCCACGTCGCAAGCAGTGGAGGCGTCGAGGATGGCGAGACGGTGCGCGCCGCGGGCGGCGTGCTCTTCGGCGGCGAGCAGGATCATGGCTTCCAGGGGCGGCTCTGCACCTTCCAGCCACCGGTGCACCCATTGCCGGGTGGGTGTCGCCTCGGCCTCGAACCGCAGGCTCGTGCGGGCACCGATGATGTAGGCGACAGAGCCGGTGATGAGGATGGAGGCGAGGGCGAGCAGCCCCGCCCATGTCGGCGGGCGGAGCGCGACCGGGATCAGTGCGCCCGCGGCCCAGGCGAGCTGGAACCCGGTTTCGAAGCGAGCCAGGAGACGACCGCGAGTGGCATCCGGCGCCTTGTGTTGGATGAGGCTGTCGAAGGCTTGTCGGCCGATGCTGGCCCCGAGCCCGAGGGACAGCGCGGCGCCGACCACGGAGGGCCGCCCGACCTGTACGCCAGCGGCGAGGATGAACAAGGCGGGGATGACAAGGGCCAAGGCCAGCATCTG
Organism: Miltoncostaeaceae bacterium; assembly: GCA_046708705.1. Classification (GTDB taxonomy): domain Bacteria; phylum Actinomycetota; class Thermoleophilia; order Miltoncostaeales; family Miltoncostaeaceae; genus CALMEC01. The sequence continues at coordinate 1,087 of JBKKDD010000101.1, forward strand.
TTCTTCGTGCAGCGATCGACGTAACCACGACGCCACGTACGTGCCGGCGAAGGCGCCCACCGCGCCAGCGGCGAGGGCGAGACCGAAGAACCATGGTGGTTCACCCGCCTCCCGCAGGGCAAACGCGAGGAGAAAGGTGAGGAACCCGATGCCGGCACGGAGCACGGCCATGGCGCCGGCGGCGAGCATCGGCGCTGGGGCGTGCACCTCTTCATATTCCAGAGCTCGTGAGACGCTCACGCCTGGGTGCGGGCGGGGTACCCGGGTGACGGTGGCGGCCGCCGCCCCGAACAGCGCGGCGGCGATGACCAACACCGCTGGCGCGCCGAGAGCGCGCGTGACGCCGGCGCCGACCACGGCCCCGGCGACGCCGGCGAGGGCACTCACCCGCGACAGGCGGGAATTGGCGTCGACCAGGGCGTCGGTGTTCGCGACGAGGCCGGGGACGAGGGCTGTCTTCGCGACCGCGTACACCTTGGAGAGGGCAAGCACGCCGAGCGCTTCGGGGTAGACGAGCACCGTGTTCAGGTGCCCGGCCATCGCGACGCAGATCACGCCGCGGCCGGTGCACACCGACGCGAGCACGACTCGATGTCCGCCCCGATAGCGGTCGATCGCTGGGCCAATCAGCGGGGCGACAACGGCGAACGGAACGACGGTGAGTAACAGATAGAGCATGATCTTGGGCCGGGCCTCCGTCAGAGGCACCGAGAAGAAGAGCGAACCGGCGAGGGACACGGCGAAGCACGCATCGCCGGTGGCGCTGAGCGCGTGGGTCTGAAGCTGACGCGAGAACGCGCCTCCGCCGAAAAAGGCGGGGCGGGAGCCGCCAGGGAGCCGGCGTGACCATGCCCTTCGCCCCGTCTGAGCCAGAGCCTCTACCCCCAGCCTCACCGAACCGTCCTCCGATCTCCACGATCGGGACCAGCTTGTCACCTGACATCAGACACGATGAGAGACGCCCCACACGGTCAAGCTGAATGCCACGCGCCGGCAGCAGCTGACCCTGGCACAGCGCCCAGTTACGCGGCGCGAAGTCATCGGCGAACATCACGACGTGGCCGAGCACACCCTCCATCGACGAAGTCCCTCCACGGGAAGGCAGGGTGGCCGGCTGGGGTGCGCGCCGCCGCAGTGTGCTCGAGCGGTTGGTGGCTCGAGCCGGTGTGGTGCCTCCGCTGGAGTCCGCCGGCAAAGGCAAGCCCGCCGGAACCCGACCCGGCCCACGCTGGCTCCGGCGCACGCTCATCGAAGCCGCACGCTCCGCGGCCCACACCAAGAACACCTACCTCGCCCCCGTCATCCAGTCGACCGCGCGTGTCGCGGCCGTCACCGAGTCGCGATGCACATCGAGACCGGCGACACGGGACCCTCGCCCGCCAGATCATCGCCCACATCGACTTCCTCGACGCCGCGATCGCCGAGCTGTCGGTCGACATCGGAGGTGGTGTCGCCCCCTTTCTCGGACCTGATCGACCGGTGGTGTGAGATCCCCGGCGTCGGTCGGACCGTCGCCGAAACTGTCATCGCAGAAGCCGGCGACATGACCACGTTCGCGATACCCGAACAGCTCTGCGC
>JBKKDD010000102.1:0-4160 GCA_046708705.1 Miltoncostaeaceae bacterium
CTGCGTGACCACGGGCGCGCTGTCGAAGCCGGGAAACACGCACAGGGCGGCGCCGAGCACGCCCAGCCACAGCCCGATCCGGCAGAGGCGGTCCTGGGGGTAGGAGCGAAACGTCGGCTCCGGGGCCGCCACCGTGGACTGCGTGTCGATCACCGGGCGGAGATTAGTGCCCGGCCCAGATGCCTACATCCGCAGGCCGGTCCCCTTGGAGACGAGCCGGCCGGCCCAGGCGACCATGATCACGGTCAGCCCGACGGTGACGGTCATCGACAGCCACACCGAGATCTCGCTGGTGCCGAGCATGCCGTGGCGGCTGGCGGCGACCATGTAGAGGATCGGGTCCGCCTTGGTGAGCCCGCGCCACGGCTCGCTCAGCAGGTTGACCGAGTAGAACACCCCGCCCAGGAACACGAGCGGCTGCAGGATCAGGTTGCCCACGTAGGACTGCTGATCCCAGGTCTTGGCGACCAGGCCGACGCCGACACCCAGGGCGCTGAACGCCACCGATGCGCACAGGAATGCGACGATCGCCGTGGCCGGGTTGACCACCGGCAGGTCCACCAGGGGCAGCGCCGCCAGCAGTGTCAAAAGGCCGATGGCAAGGCCGCGCACCACGCCGCCCGCCAGGTAGGCGGCCAGCAGATGCCGGGCGCGCATGGGGCCGCTGACCGGGTCGTCGATGAACCCGTCGAACCTGGCCTGGTAGAGCGAGGAGGCGGTGTTGCTGTAGGCAGCGGTGCCGATGCCCATCAGGATCAGGCCGGGGACGATGAACGACTCGTAGTCCACGCCGTCGATCTGGCGGATGCGTCCGCCAAGCGCGATGCCGAAGATCGCGACGAACAGGAACGCCGACAGCACGTTGGGCGCAATCGTCTGGCTCCACAGGCGAAGCACGCGGGTGACCTCGCGCTGCGCGAGGGCCGCGCTGCCGCGCCACTGCGCGCGCTCCAGGTTGGTCTGGCTCACGCCCGCACGACCTGCCGGTAGACGTCCTCCAGCCGCGCCGCCAGGTAGCGGTCGCGAAGCTCGGCCGGCGTCCCCTCGGCCACGATCTGCCCGGCGCGGATGAACGCCACGATCTCGCAGAGCTCCTCGGCCTCCTCCAGGTAGTGCGTGGTCAGCAGGATCGCGGTGCCGGCGGCGTGGAGCTTGCGGATGTACTCCCACAGCTCGTCGCGAAGCTCGACGTCGACGCCCGCGGTGGGCTCGTCCAGGATCACGAGGGAAGGGCGGTGGACCAGCGCGCGGGCCAGCATCAGCCGGCGACGCATTCCGCCCGACAGACGGCTGGGCAGCGTGGCGGCCTTGTCGGTCAGGTCGAACACCTCGAGCAGCTCGTCCGCGCGCTCCCTCGCGTCGGCGCGGCTCATCCCGAAATACCGCCCGTGCAACGACAGCAGATCCCGCACCCGGACGAAGCGGTCCAAGGCGATCTCCTGCGGGGCATAGCCCACCAGTTGCCGCGCTGCGGGAGCGTCGGGACCGCGCATGGAGCGGCCGAGCACCTGCATGTCGCCGCCGTCGGGGATGACCAGGCCGACGACGCTCCTGATGAGCGTCGTCTTGCCCGCGCCGTTGGGACCGAGCAGCCCAACGAAGCCGCCGTTGGGCACCACCAGGTCCACGCCGTCCAACGCGACCACGCCGCCCGGGAACGTCTTGCGCACGCCGACACACAACAGCGCGGGGATCTCGGGGTCGCGGTGCACCGACTGAGGCTACTCGGCTGCCGCATCGCACGACCCACGGGCGCCGCGCGCGAGGTTGCGGCTACCCTGAATCGATGACGACGCATGCGACCGAGATCCACGCCGTCGGCTTCGAGGTGCCCCTCGACAAGAACGGCGCGTTCATCCGCCGCGACAGCGTGTTTCGTAGGCACGTCAGCGCCGACGGCTCATCGGAGTTCCTGGCCGAGCCCGGCCGCTACCACCTCTACGTCTCGCTCGCATGCCCGTGGGCGCACCGGACGGTGATCTTCCGCGCGCTGAAGGGGCTCCAGAAGGTCATCTCGATGTCGGTGGTCGACCCGATTCGCGATGAGCACGGGTGGGCGTTTCGCGAGGTGCCCGGCGCGGGCGAGGACCCGGTCAACGGGTTCGAGTACCTGTCCGAGGCCTACCGCGCGACCAACGCCGCCTACGCCGGCAACGTGACCGTGCCGGTGCTGTGGGACCGCGACTCCGGGACGATCGTCAACAACGAGTCCGCCGAGATCATCCGCATGCTGAACAGCGAGTTCGACGCGTTCACCGACGTCCAGGACGACTACTACCCGGCGAAGCTGCGCGACCAGATCGACAAGGTCAACCACCGCGTGTACGAGACGGTCAACAACGGCGTGTACCGCTGCGGGTTCGCCCGATCGCAGGGCGCGTACGAGCAGGCGTTCCGTGCGCTGTTCGAATCCCTCGACTGGCTCGAGGAGCGCCTGTCACGCCAGCGGTACCTGCTCGGGGATCGCATCACCGAGTCGGACTGGCGACTGTTCACCACGCTGCTGCGCTTCGACACGGTGTACGCGGGGCACTTCAAGTGCAACCGCAACCGGGTCATCGACATGCCCAACCTGTGGGGGTACGCGCGGGAGCTCTTCCAACGCCCCGGCATCGCCGAGACCGTCGACTTCGACCACATCAAGCGCCACTACTACATGACGCATCCGTCGCTGAATCCCTCCCGTATTGTCCCGGCGGGACCGCGGATCGACTGGACCACACCACACGGGCGGGGGGAGCGATGGCCAACGAGTACACGCTGACGATCGACGTGGACTGCCCGCCCGAGACGGCGTGGTCGGTGGTGGGCGACCCGACCGCGGTGCCGCGCTGGTTCACCAAGTACGTGACGTGCTCGGTCGACGGCGACATCCGCACGCTGCAAAGCGCTGAGGGCGCACAGCTGGTGGAGCGACTGCTGGAGCGCGACGAGGCGGGCATGAGCTACGCCTACACGGTGATCGCCGGGCCGCCGCTCAAGTCACACCACGCGAGCTTCGCCGTGACGCCACGCACGGGCGGCAGCACGATCGTCTGGCACACGAGCGCCGAGTTCCAGGACGCGTCGATCGACACCGAGGAGCGGCTCGCACCCGGCCAACGCGCCGGGCTGGAGCGCCTGAAGGCCCTGTGCGAGGAACACGCCCAATCCTGACGGGCTGATCCCGGGCCGGCACCCCGCCGCACGAGGGGACGTCAGGCCCAGATGTCTGCGATCGGAAGGGCCACGATCCGGTCGTCCATGGTGAACCGCCGGGTGCCGGTGTGCAGCACGACTCCCTGGACGAAGTCTGATCCGACCCGATCGAGTCGATCACGCAACGCCGCGAGGCCCCGGGCGTCGGACGGACGGGGCGCGACCGTGGCCTTGACCTCGACGGCGCAGATGCGTCCGTCCGGGGCCTCCACGACGATGTCGACCTCGATGCCGCCCGTTTCGCGGTAATGGTGGATCGTCGCGGGGAGCTCTCCCCACCCGAGCTGCTTCTCGAGCTCCGCGACCACGAACGTCTCAAGCAGCGGCCCGGTCATCGGATCGGTCGGCCGCCGAAGGGCGGCGACGTCCTTACCCAAGAGCGCGGCAGCGAGCCCCGTATCGACCATGTGGAGCTTCGGCCGGTGGACCACCTTGGATGCAATGTTGCGACTCCAGGCGGGAACGAGATGAACGAGGAAGACCGTCTGCAGCCAGGCGCGGTAGGTCTCGGCGGTCGTCCGGTCGATGCCGAGCGCCTCCGAGACATGGGCGGTCACGTGCTCCTGCGCCGTCCGCGCCGCCAGCAGGCGCGCCATCCGGCCGAGCAGGTCCCCGCGACGCAGGTCGGCAATCTCCTTGATCTCGCGATCGATGACGGTCTGGACGTAGCGGACGAACCACCGATGACGTGCCTTCGGGTCGATCCTTCCGATCTCGGGAAAGCCTCCGCGGCAGACCAGTGCCAGATAGTCGTCGCGGCTCGGCGTCGCGCCGCGTGCGCGCGTCAGCCGTCCCGGATCGCGAAAGAGGCGGTCGGCGAAATCGCCCGCCGTGCCGTTGATCTCGCTCTGAGCCAGCGGCCACAGGGTCACGAGGTCAACGCGGCCGGCAAGCGTCTCGGAGATCGTCGGAACAGACAGGAAGTTCGTCGACCCGGTCAGAAGCGCGCGTCCGGGACTGGG
>JBKKDD010000103.1:0-3110 GCA_046708705.1 Miltoncostaeaceae bacterium
TCGACGACTTCGGCACCGGGTTCTCGGCCCTCGCCTACCTGCAGCGCTTGCCGGTGCACGTCCTGAAGCTGGCCGCCCCGTGGGTCGAGGGCCTCGGCACCGGGCAGGAGCCGCTCGTCGACACCATCCTTCGGCTCGCCGAGACGCTCTCGCTCGACGTCATCGCCGAGGGCATCGAGACCGCCGCTCAGGTTGACATCCTGATGGGCCTGAGCTGTCGTGTCGGGCAGGGCTTCCATTTCAGCCATCCGCTGCCCGCCGACGCCGCGGGGCGCGTGATGATCGGCGACGGGATCATGGCCGTGCGTCCCGCGATCGTCGCCGGGTGAGCGCGCGGGCTCACATCTGGGTCGGCCCGGCGGCGATGTCCGCGGCACACGACTACGCTGCGGCGCGTGGACGGCCTGGGATCATCGCATCGATCTGAGCGGTGGGCGGCGCGTGCGCGTGCCCTCCCGGCGTTGCGGGCCCCGGGTCCGGCGTGGCGGTCGGTGCCCATCGAGCCGGTGGACGAGCCTCTGGTCGAGGTCGCGGCGATCGGCGCCGCTGTGCGCGACGACCCGCGCTATCACGCGATTGGCCTGCCGGGCGCGCGCAGAGCGAACCGTGTGCGCCAGGGTGTCGCCGAGCGCCTCGAGCGGGTTGCGCTGAGCCTCCCCGACGGTGTCACGCTGATCGTGTGGGACGGGTGGCGCGCGTTCGCGACCCAGCGCGCGCTCTACGACGGCTGGGCCGCCGAGCTGCGTGCCGCGCACCCGGACTGGAGCGTCGATGACATCGCGCGCGAGACCGCCCGCTACGTGAGCGTTCCCAGCATCGACCCCGCATGCCCGGCGCCGCACGTCACCGGCGGCGCGGTGGACCTGACGCTCGGCGACGGCGACGGCCGCCCGCTCGATCTGGGGACGCCGTTCGACGCGTTCGTGCCCGAGGCCGGCGCCCTCGCCCTGGAGGGGACGCCGGGGACCGCGCGCGACCATCGGCGCCTGCTGTTCTGGGCCATGGCCGACGCGGGGTTCACCGCCTACGTCGAGGAGTGGTGGCACTTCGACTTCGGCGACCAGTTCTGGGGCGCCATCACCGGGCAGGCCGCCAGGTACGGCCCCGCCGACGAGCCCGACGCCGTCCATCCCGCCCCGCCGACGCGGTGAGCGCGGCGCGGGGCGGCGCCCGCCAGTGAGTAGGCTCAGCCCCGTCCAGCGGCGGCTCCTGATCCTGGCGGCCTCCTCCCAGGCGGCGATCTCGATCGCGTCGTGGGGACTCGGGGCGCTCGGGCCCGAGCTGCAATCGGAGTTCGGGCTCTCGGCGGCGGGTCTCGGGGCGCTCCTGGCGGCGGGCTTCATCGGCAACGCGGTGATCCTGATCCCGGCGGGCACGCTCGTGGACCGCATCGGTCCGCGGCGCCCACTTCTGATCGGCGGTCCGCTGTCGGGAGCGGCGCTGGTCGGCGCGGGGCTCGCCCCCAACGCAGCGCTCGTCGGTGCGTTCCTGTTCGTCTTCGGTGTCGTCGGGGCCTTCGTGGCGGTGGCGGGGACGGTCTCGGTCTTCCACGGCTTCGACGCCGACCGGCGCGGAATGGCCCTCGGCGTCCGGCAGATGTCGGTGTCGGCGGGAGGCCTGGTGGCGGCGGGATTGCTGCCGGGGCTCGCGGCGCTCGGGGGCTTGCGCCTCTCCCTGATCGCAAGCGGCGTGCTGGCCGCCGTCCTCGCGACCGGGTTCGGCCTCGCCAGCCCGCCCGGCGCGCTCCATGCGCCCGCCACTGTCAGCCGCCGCATCGACGTGGCGGGGCTCATCAGAATCCCGGGCATCGCGCGCGTGGCGGCGATCGCGGCGGTCCACGTGACGGTGCTGACCGCGGCGCTCAACTTCTCGGTCCCCGCAATCCGCGACGCCGGCTCGTCCGCTCCGGTCGGTGCCGCGCTCTTCGCGGTGGTAAGCCTTTCCGCCATGATCGCCCGACTCGTCTGGGGTCGCGTCGCCGACCGGGGGGACGGCTTGCGTCGCCGTGCGACGCTCCGGGACGTCGGCCTGGTCACGCTGGTCGGGGCGCTCCTGTACTGGGCGGCGGGCCCGGTGGGACCCGGTGCGCAGCTTCCAGCGATGTTCGTGTTCGCGTTCGGCGCGATGGGCGCCAACGGCCTGCTCTACCTGATCGCCGGCGAGCTGACAGGGCCCGCCCGGGCGGGGCAAGCCGTCGGGCTCGTGTCGATGGTCTTGTTCGGCTGGAGCGCCCTGATGTCCCCGCTCCTCGGCCGGATCGCCGACATCGCCGGGTTCGACGCCCTCTGGCCGATCGCGGCCGGTCTCGCATGTCTCAGCATCGCCCTGACCCTGGGCCTCCCGACCGTTCGGACCTCCTCGCCGCAGGCGTCCTGAGGCGGGAATCCCGCCGCGGGCTTGCGCGCGCCGTCAGCTCGTGGAGCGGAGCTGGCGTTCCACCTCGACGAGGGCGTCGATGCGGTTCGTCACGATGCCGTTGACGCCGAGCCCGATCAGGCGGCGCATCTCGGCGTCGTCGTCGACGGTCCACGCGAACACGCCCTGGCCGTGGCGATGCATGCGCTCGACCAGCGTGTCGGTCACGATGCCCGCGGGCACGCCGACCCCCGCCATGTGGCTCTGGGTGCCGACGTCCCCCATCGCCATACTGGCAAGGCCCGCGGCGGAGTCCACCAGTTGGATGACCGGGCACCCGGGGTTCAGGTCCTCCAGCGCGTCCCAGACCTCGGGCAGGAAGGAGATGAATGAGACGGAGCCGACCATGTCGAGCTCCGTCACGGCCGCGGTGACGGCCGCGACGGCCTCGACCTCCTTGATGTCCAGGTTCACCCGAACGTGGCCACGGGCGACCTCGAGCACCTCCGCCAGCGTCGGGATCTGCGCGCCGCCGCCCGCGTCGAGTGCCCTGGCCTCGGCGGCGGTCAGGGACCGCAGCGGTCCCGTGCCCGAGGTGGTGCGGTCGACAGTCGCGTCGTGCAGCACCACGAGCTTTTCGTCGGAGCTCGTGTGAATGTCGACCTCGAGCATGTCCGAACCGAGGCGGAGGGCGCGCTCGAGGGCATACATGCTGTTGGAGGGGACCTCGTTCTCACCGCCCTGGTGCGCGATGT
>JBKKDD010000104.1:0-5125 GCA_046708705.1 Miltoncostaeaceae bacterium
GAGAATTCTATCCTATTGGTGCTGTGATTCCAGTGATTAAGTTTTACGCACGAATTGTCAAGACTACTTAGGCATCACTCTTCTTGACCGACGGTTGAGTTTTGCCTCCACACGACCGTCATACGTAGTGCCAACCCGGATCACATGTTTGAGCTCTCATTCGATATGTACTCGTTCTGAAAGGAAACGCACCCCCGTGCGCATCGCTCGGGAGATGCCGACGGGAACGTCGACCAATTGGTCACGCCCGCACCCGGATCCGCCGCCCGACCTGATCCGCTGACGGGGTGAACGTCACACCCTCGGCGCCTGCGATGTCGGCACTGGCGACGCCGGACGCATCGCACGACTTACACCCGACCGTGACGTCAGAGACGACTCCGACCACGAGCCCGGGGTCGCCTGGAGGGGACGCCAGGAGGCCGCGGGGCCGGGGATCCACCGGCGACGAGGATGCGTGCGTGCGCAGCGCCGATCGGACCGATCATCGCAGCGACCAGAATCACGGTGAGGAGCCCCATGCTCCGAGCAAACGTCCGTGTGCTCATTCGCCAATAGCTACAACATGACGTCAGGATCGCCGACGCCGCGTGCCGCGCTCAGCCCTTGGCGTCCAGCCAGGTCTCGCCCACGCCGACGTCGACCTCGAGCGGGGGATCCAGGGCGTACGCGCTGACCATCGCGTCGCGGACGATCGCGGAGACCTGCCTGACCTCACCCGACGGAACCTCGACCAGCAGCTCGTAGTGGATCTGCAGCACAAGGCGCGCGGCCAGGCCCGCCTCGCGCAGCACGTCGTGGGCGCGCACCATGGCGACCTTGATGATGTCGGCGGCCGAGCCCTGGATCACGGTGTTGACGGCCAGCCGCTCGCCCAACTGGCGCTGTTGGACGGTGCGCCCAAGAAGCTCCGGGATCGGCCGGCGCCGCCCGAGCAGCGTCGTGACATAGCCGTCCTGCGCTGCCGAGGCCACGGTCGCGTCGATGAAGCTGCGCACCCGCGGGTAGCGCGCGAGGTATGTGTCGATGTAGGCCTGGGCCTCGTCGCGCCCGATGCCGAGCTGCTCGGAGAGCCCGAAGGCGCTGATGCCGTAGACGATGCCGAAGTTGACGGCCTTGGCGCGGTCCCGGGTCTGGCGGTCGACGTCGGCGGGCTCGATGCCGAACACCTCGGCGGCGGTCGCGCGGTGGACGTCCTCGCCCGCGCGGAACGCCTGTGCCAGCGTCGGCTCGCCCGAGCAGTGGGCCAGGATCCGAAGCTCCACCTGGCTGTAGTCGAAGCTCGCCAGCGCGCAACCCTCACGTGCCACAAACGCGCCCCGGATCTCCCGGCCGATCGCCGTCCGCACCGGGATGTTCTGCAGGTTGGGGTTGACCGACGACAGACGCCCGGTCTCGGCCACGGTCTGGTTGAACGTGGTGTGCAGCCTGCTCTCGCCGTCCACCAACGCCGGCAGCGCCGACAGGTACGTGCCGTCCAGCTTGGTCAACTCCCGGTACTCGCCGATCAGCGCGATGATGGGATGGCGTCCCTCCAGCAGCTTCAGCACCCGGCGGTCGGTCGAGAAGCCGGTCTTGCCCTTGCGGAACGTCGGTAGCCCGAGCCGCTCGAACAGCACCTGCCCGAGCTGCTTGGGCGAGTCGATCACGAACTCACCGCCCGCGAGCTCCCAGATTCGGTCGCGCAGCTCGTCGGCGCGGTCGCGCACGCGGTGGGCGATCTCGCCGAGCCGGTGCGTGTCGAGCGCGACGCCGGTGCGCTCCATGTCGGCCAGCACCGCGACCAGCGGCAACTCGACATCGCGAAAGAGCGGCTCGAGCCCCTCGCGGCGCATGACCTCGACCTGGCGCCCGGCGATCGCGTGGGTCTGCGCCGCGGCGCGCACGGCCGGCTCGTCCGACCCGGCGACGCCCAGCCCGGCGTCGGCGGCGAGCTCGGCGAGCTCGTACCCACGGCGTCGCGGTTCCAGCAGGTAGGCGGCGATCATCGTGTCGTGCGCGGGCGCGAGGCTGGCGGTCAGCGAGAACGGCAGCGCCTTGAAGTCGTGGCAGACGAGCGGCACGCGCCCGAGCGCGCCTGCGAGCGCGGCGGGGTCGTCCAGCGCGCCCTCCAGGACGGTCGGCGGCTGTGCGCACACCGCCCAGCGGTCGTCGGCGACCGCCACCGCCACCGGAGCGGTGACGTCCCACAGGCGCGTGGCCAGCTCCTCCGGCCCGCACGCGACGGGGCTGATCTCGACGACCACCGAGACCGGCGCGGCGGCGGCGGGCTCTTCGGTCAGCTCGTCCAGCCGTCGCGCGAGGCTGCCGAACTCGAACCTGCGAAAGATCTCCTCGAGCGCCTCCCGCCGGGCCGGGCCCAGATCCAGGGGCGGCACGCCCTCGAGCGCCAGCGGCACCGGCACCGCCGTCTCGATGACCGACAGGTCGCGCGTGCGCCGCGCGTCGTCGGCCGCGGCGATCAGGTTCTCCTTACGCTTGGGCGACTGCTCGCCGGCGTGGGCGAGCACGGCCTCCAGGTCGCCGTACTTGACGAGCAGCTGCGACGCGGTCTTCTCGCCAATGCCCGGCACGCCCGCCAGGTTGTCCGAGTTGTCCCCGACCATGCCGCGGAAGTCGACCATCAGCTCGGGCCCGATGCCGTAGCGCTCGACCACCTTGTCCGGGGTGTAGCGCGTGGTGTCGGTCACGCCGCGCCCGGTGGCCAGCACGCTGACCTGGTCGGTCACGAGCTGGAACGTGTCGCGGTCGCTCGTCAGGATTGTGACCCGCTCCCCCGCCTCCTCCGCCAGTCGCGCCAGCGTGCCGATCAGGTCGTCGGCCTCGAAGCCGGTCAGCTCGGTGTTGACAAACCCGAACGCCTCCATCAGCGGACGGAAGTGGACGGACTGCTCGCGCAACAGGTCCGGGGTCTGGGCGCGCCCCGCCTTGTACTCCGGGTACTGCTCGTGGCGGAACGTCTTGCCGGGGGCATCCCAGCAGACCACGACGCGGCCCGGCCGCTCCTCGACGAGCACCTTCATCATCATCGCCGCCAAGCCGTACAGGGCGTTGGTCGGAAAGCCGTCGGCCGTGGAGATCGTGTCGGGCAGCGCGAAGAACGCGCGGTAGGCCAGGCTGTTGCCGTCGATCAGCAGCAGCTCCCCGCCCGGCGGCGCGGTCGTCTCGGCGAGCGCCTGAAGGGGGGCATCGGACATCGCGGACGAGAATACCGCCATGCGCGCTCGGTATGCTCGCGTCCTTCCGAGTCTGCAGCAAGGAGCGACCTTGTCCACCAAGACCACGCCGAGCGCCCAGTACAGCGTCACGATCCGCGTCGAGCATCCCGCGGGGCAGCCGAACCTGCTCGGCGAGCTCGGTACGGCCATCAACGCCGTCGGCGGCGACGTGGGCGCGGTGGACGTGATCTCGACCGAGGGCGGCACGGTGGTCCGCGACGTGGTGGTCAACGCATCCGACCCGGAGCACGCCGACGAGATCGTCGCGGCCGCGGGCGCGGTGGCCGGAGTGCGGGTGGTCTCCTCCTACGACCGAACCTACCGGCTGCACCACGGCGGCAAGATCGAGATGGTCAGCCGCCACCCGCTCGCGACGCGCGAGGATCTGGCGGTGGTCGGGGGGCCCGGTCTCGCCAACGTCTGCCGGGCGATCGCGGACGACCCGGCCCGGGTGTTCGAGCTGACGCTCAAGCGCAATATGGTCGTGGTGATCACCAACGGCACCGCGGTGCTGGGCCTGGGCGACATCGGCGCCGCCGCGGGCATGCCGGTGATGGAGGGCAAGGCGATGCTCTTCAAGGAGTTCGGCGGCGTGGACAGCTACGCGCTGTGCGTCGACTCCAAAGACCCGCAGGAGCTGATCGACATCTGCACGGCGGTCGCCCCGGCGTTCGGGGGCATCAACCTCGAGGACATCTCCGCGCCGGTCTGCTTCGAGGTCGAGGACCGGCTCAAGGAGACGCTCGACATCCCGGTCTTCCACGACGACCAGCACGGCACCGCGATCGTGGTGCTCGCCGCGCTCATCAACGCGCTGAAGCTGACGGGGGGCACGATGGCCGAGCAGAAGGTCGTGGTCAGCGGCGTCGGCGCATCGGGTGTCGCATGCTCAAAGATCCTGATGAACGCCGGCGTCACCAACATCATCGGCTGCGACACGCGCGGGGCGATCTACAAGGGCCGCACCGAGAACATGAACCACATGAAGGACTGGTACGCCGAGAACACCAACCCCGAGGGTATCCAGGGCACGCTCGACGACGTCATCGAGGGCGCGACGCTGTTCCTCGGCCTGTCGGGTCCGGACACCTTCAAGGTGGACCAGGTCAAGCGGATGGCGAAGGACCCGGTCGTGTTCGCGATGGCCAACCCGACGCCCGAGATCATGCCGGAGATCGCCGCCCCCTACGTGCGGATCATGGCGACCGGCCGCTCGGACTACCCGAACCAGATCAACAACGTGCTGGCGTTCCCCGGCATCTTCAAGGGCGCGCTCGCCTGCCGGGCGAAGCAGATCAGCGAGGGCATGAAGGTGGCCGCCGCCGAGGCGATCGCCGCCTGCATCTCCGACGACGAGCTCAACGAGGACTACATCATCCCGAGCGTGTTCAACCGCAGGGTCGCCCCGACGGTCGCCGAGAAGGTGATCGAGGTGGCGGCCGCCGAGGGCCTCGCCCGCCGCGTTCCGCACGTCGGCGAGGACCCTCACGACATGTAGGCCGGCCCCGGGAGGACCGATGAGCAGCGAGCAGCCGCTCGACCCCAGGACCGATTGGGTGCGCGAGCACCTGCACCGCTACGTCGCCACGGACGGCGCGAACGGCCACGAGTGGAAGCCTGGGGTCCCGACGCTCCTCCTCACGACGCGCGGGCGCCGCAGCGGCAAGCTGCGCCGCACGCCGCTGATCTACGGCCGCGACGGCGACCGCTACGTGGTCGTGGCATCGTACGGCGGCAGCCCGCAGCACCCCGACTGGTACCTCAACCTGCGCGACGAGCCCGAGGTCACGATCCAGGTCGGCCCCGACGTGATGCGGGGGCGCGCGAGCACCGTCGGCGACGACCGGCGCGAGGATCTCTGGGCCCAGATGACCCAGATCTGGCCGGACTTCGACTCGTACCAGGCC
>JBKKDD010000105.1:0-11187 GCA_046708705.1 Miltoncostaeaceae bacterium
CTCCTGGTCTGGGGCGCTAGGGGTCGAGGGCGAGTCGAGCCGGGTGAAATCGGCATCGAGCCCGAACACCGTCTCGGCGCGGGCGTCGCGCCCGGTGACGGCAGCGACGCAGTCGGTGCACGAGAGCGTCTGGTCGCACTCGCCCCTTCTCGTTCCCATCGCTCTCTGAGTTGGCCATCTTGGCTCAACCATGCGGTTCGCCTCGGCCGACCAGGGCGAGCGTGTACAGGATCGAACGACTATGTGCGGCTGACGGGGATGAAGAGGCTGACGGGGATGGAGAGGGCGACGAGCAAGGCCGCGACCCGAAAGCCGCGCCACCGCTCGTTCCCGCTCAGCGCGAGCGCGGTAGCCGCCATCCCAGTGATCGCGCTGAGCGCGACAGCGACGAAGGCGAGGTCGTGGATCCAGCCGTTCCAGGTGTGGGGCCCCTTGCCGAAGCCCTCCTCTCCCCGACGATCACGAGGCGCCGTGTCGAGCAGTTCGTCCTGGTGCCCCGGCCCGACGATGTCCCTTCCGGCCTTGTCGAGCTGACCGGGCGTGAGCTCGAGGTCATGCGGATGATCGCTCGCGGCCTCTCGAACGCCCAGATCGCCGGGCAGCTCCACCTCAGCGAGGCAACCATCAAGACCCACGTCGCCCGCATTCTCCAGAAGCTTGATCTTCGCGACCGGGTGCAGGCGGTCGTGCTCGCGTACGAGTCGGGACTCGTACAGCCGGGCAGTTGAGTTCTGGGCGCCGAGGGCCGCACCGGTGATGTACGGGAGCACTCCCAAAGATGGGAAAACCCCGCATTTGCGAGGTTTTCCTGTAGCAGGCCTGTAAGCCGGATTCTGTCGTGGGCGACCATCTCTCTGGGACGCCTGTTGCCAGACGCCTCGATGCGGCCGACCTGGGACTGGGCGAGCAACCCGTAACGCCCCTGCTTGGCCTTGCACCGGGTGGGGTTTACCCAGCCGGCCTGTCACCAGACCGCTGGTGCGCTCTTACCGCACCTTTTCACCGTTGCCGCCGGTTGCCCGATGGCTGTGTCGTTTCTGTGGCACTTTCCCTGGGGTTTCCCCCGCTGGCCGTTAACCAGCACCCTGCTCTTTGGTGTCCGGACTTTCCTCGAACCGGTCACCCGATCCGCGGCCGCCCAGCCTGCGCCACCATGTTAGCCGGGTCAGGCCGCCTGGAGCTGATCGACGAGCTCATCTCCCACCAGCAGCTCGCTGCCGCAGTCACCACATGCGACTCCGCCTGGGATCGCGTGCGTCAGGCCCGCGCAGACCAGGCACGTCCCGTGATCGGGGTCGGCGAGCAACGTCACGATCGCCTCGTCCAAGGTCTGCTCCGGCCCGCGGGGGTCGGGCTCGACCAGGAAGAGTCGGGGGCGCGTGAATGTCGTCGTCGTGTTCATAGTTTCCGTAATACCCCGACGACCTTTCCCAAAACGTGGACGTCGTCGCTGATGATCGGCTCGAAGGCGTCGTTCTCGGGCTGAAGGCGCACGTGTCCCTTCTCGCGAAAGAACCGTTTGACCGTCGCCTCGTCGTCGATGCGGGCGACCACGATCTCGCCGTTTCGCGCGGTCTCCTGCTGCTTGACCACCACCAGGTCCCCATCCAGGATCCCGGCGTCCATCATGGAGTCGCCCTTGACCCGCAGCACGAAGTCGCCCTCGAACGGGGTCTGGACGTAGTCCTCGACCTGCTCGTCCGCCAGCGTCGGCACACCCGCGGCGACCGCCCCCAAGAGGGGCAGGCCCCGTGGTGCCTCGCGCACCTTCGTACGATGAGCCGCTTCCTCGCTTCGGTCCGACAGCAGCATGGCTCGCGGCTTGGTGGGGTCGCGCCGGATGTGCCCCGCCGATTCCAGCTTGGCGAGGTGGGCGTGCACCGTCGAAGGTGACGTCAGCCCGACCGCGAGCCCGATCTCACGAACCGTGGGCGGATAACCGTGCACGGCGCAGTGCTTGGAGATGAACGCGAGGATCTCGGACTGCCGGTCGCTCAGGTCACCCATCTGTGGCTCTCCCGTCGTCTCGAACGAACATGTGTTCGTCAGCGTAGCAGGGGGAGGAGCGGGACGCAAAATCGGCCGGATCGCTCACGGCCGCTATACTCCGGCTTCCTCATGCGCCTGTGGCGGAATTGGTAGACGCGCTAGGTTGAGGGCCTAGTGGCCTTAACGGGCCGTGGAGGTTCAAGTCCTCTCGGGCGCATCTTCGAGCGTGGATCCTCGGGTCCACGTTCGGCGTTTCCGGTTCGACATCGCGGCCGGCCCGGATCCTCTCCTGGCCGGCCGCGACGCCTCGGCGATCCTCGCCCGATTCAGGACGAGCCGGGAGCCGGCGAGGTCGAGGCGCGACTCCCCGGGGCACTTCTGTGCAGCGCAAACCTGGCCGAGGTGGCGGGCAATCGCGTCGACGTGGGCGTAGCGGTGCGGTCCGTTCGCGAGTTCCTCGCCGCCGCCGGCGTCGGCGATCCAGCCGCTCACCGAGGACGACGCGATGCTGGCCGGCGGGCTCCGCGCGATTCCCGGTGGGGCGAGCCTCTCGCTCGGCGACGGCGGTGCTGCATCGCGCTCGGCGCGCGCTACGAAGCCACCGTCGTCACCGCGGATCACACGTGGGCCGACCTCACCCTGCCCGTCGCGATCCAACTCATCCGCTGACCGACAGCGGCGGTCGGGTCAGCCGAGCTTCTGCAGCAGATCGACGACCCAGGCGATCACGTAGACGTTGAGCAGCGCGCCGAGGTAGATCACGATCGCGCCGACGACGACGGCGACCGCGGCGGCGGCGAGGCGCGACGCGGGCTTCAGGACTCGTTCCATGACGTGAACCCTACCCAGCGCGCACGGCGGACGGAAGGGTGCCGACCGTCACCATCGCCCCGGGCGTTGAGCCCTGCCTCAGATCTAGTTGAGCATCCGGGACAGGAGGAACGTGGTCAACGTGAACAGGAGCGCCGCGACGATGGTCGCGCGCGTCAGGTTGCGCTCGACGATCGCGGTCGAGCCCCCGGTCGAACTGGAGCCGCCGCCCATGCCGAAGGCGCCGGACAGGCCGGCGTCCTTGCCCGAGTGCATGAGCACCAGGGCGATGACGATCACGCTCAGGAGCGAATGGGCGGTGATGACGAGTGTGTCCACGACCGGCAGGGTAGCAACGACGCGCCGGTTCAGCCAGCGGGGGGATCGGACTCGGACCCCGGCGGGGGCTCGGGCCCCGCGGTCTGGCTTCCTCCCCCGGTCGGCCCTAGGCGGTTGACCGGCGAGACCACTGCGATGCGCCCGACCCGCTCCGCGATGAGCTGACCAATCGGAAACGGCCTGATCCCGCGCGAGCCGAGCGCGATCATCAGCGACTCGAGCGCCGGCCGCGGGCACGCGAGCAGGAGTCCACCGCTGGTCTGCGGGTCGAGCATCAGCGTGCGGGCGTCCGCAACGACCGAGTCCTCGAAGTCCACCCACTCCTCGACGTGGTCGCGGTTGCGGTCGACCGCGCCGGGCGCGTGACCCTGCTGGATCAACGCGAGCACGCCGTCGATCGGCGGGACCCGGTCCACGCGGACGACTGCGCCGACGCCGCTCGCCGCCGTGAGCTCGCGCAGGTGACCGAGCAGGCCGAACCCCGTCACGTCCGTGGCGCAGCGGATCCCGACCTCGAGCGCCGCCTCGGCGGCGGCCCGGTTGGACTGGAGCATCTGGGCGACCGCGAGGGCGTGGACCGGACCGGGAGCGTCGGCCTTGGCGGCCGCCACCGCGATCCCGGTGCCAAGGGGCTTGGTCAGCACGAGCACATCCCCGGGCTGCCCGGCGGCGTTGGTCATCATGCGCGCGGGCGAGACGGTTCCGATCACCGCAAGCCCGTACTTGGGCTCGGCGTCGTCGATGCTGTGACCGCCCAGCACCGGGCAGCCGTGGGCGGCGGCCACCTCGGCGCCGCCGCGCAGGATCTCGCCGAGCACGGCCAGGTCGCCGTCCTTGGGGTAGGCGGCGATCGCGAGCGCGAACATCGGCCGACCGCCCATCGCGTAGATGTCGCTGATCGCGTTGGTCGCGGCGATCGCCCCGAACGTGGCCGGGTCGTCGACGATCGGGGTGAAGAAGTCAAGGGTCCCGGCGACCGCGAGATCGTCGGAGATGCGATAGACCGCCGCGTCGTCCATGCCCTCGTGCCCCACCAGGATGTCGGGGTCGACGGGCAGGCCGGGCATCGACGCGAGCGCCTCGCGCAGCACGCCGGGCCCGAGCTTGCACCCGCAACCGGCGCCATGGGCCATCTTGGTCAGCGGGATCTGTGCGTCTGCCATCGCGCTCCCTCGAGGTCGGGTCCGAGCGCCCCAGAGGCTACCGGCACCGGCGCGGCGCAGGCCATGTCGGGGCGGCGGTGTCGCTGGCATTGTTCCGCCCATGAGCGAACCGCGACTTCTCAACCCACCGCAATGCCCCGAGTGCTTCGGCTGCGGCGCCGACAACCCACGGGGCCTGCAGCTTCTGATCTACGCCGACGGCTTCGACGCGGTCGCGACGTTCACGCCCGACCCCGGCCTGTCCGGCTACCCAGAGCGCATGCACGGCGGCATCGTCGGCCTGCTCGTCGACGAGATGCTGGTCTACGCGGGCGCAACGCACGGCATCTGGGGGATGACTGCCTCGGTCAGATACTGGGTGCGCAAGCCCATCCCGCTCGACGCGACGCTCAGCCTGCGCTCACGCCTGACCCAGCGAAGCGACCGGGGCTTCCGCGGGACGGTCGCCATCCACCTGCCCGACGAGGTCCTGGCGGCCGAAGGCGAAGGGCTCTGCGTGCTGCGGTGACGACCCGCGTGTCACCACCAGTCACACGAGGCGTGAGGGGAAATCAGGCTCGGCACATGGCCGGAGACGCGCGCTCGGCAGCTGCGCATGGTGGCGGACGGGCGGTCCGCTCGTCTCGCCGCGACACCGCCCGGGCACATGTGAAGCTTGTCCAGTGGCAGACGTGAACTTTTGTCCAGTGAGAACGGTCCAGACAGTTGCGCTCGGGACCCTTTCTGCAGGTCGGGTCACCTCGCCCTCCGGGGGATTCCCCGTACGGCGTGCGGGTGGGCTCGGGCGACGGGGTTGCCGCATGCGCTCGAGGTGGCTGCGGCCGGCGTCGAGGCTCAGGCGCGCGAGGTGGCGTTCCAGGGCATCGAGGTAGGTGGTGCCTGCAATCGTTCCCACGGGCGCCATCCGCGCTCGAGTTACTCCGCTCGACGGTGGCAGGGTAACGGCATGCCTCGCCTCCGGGTCGGCTCGCGCCTACCGGACCTGGCTTCCGTCGTCAGCCCTCGCCTCGCCCGGTCCTTCCGACGGAAGCCGCCAGGCACGCTCGAGTCCCTTCAGCTCGCTGTCAGTGCGTAGCCGTGCGAGGTGACGATCCCGCGCCGCGCGGAAGGCGTTGAAGCTCGTCGCATCCCACGGCGACCGCAAACGCCCGTCCTCGTGTGCTGATCGCTCGCCGACATGGGACATGAAATCACCTCCGGATTCGGGCGCCGCATCCCGCGGCACGTTTCGAGGGCATCACCGGTCGTCCGGGTCGCGACTGGTCTCGAGAAAACGCAAGGACGTTGGGGCAAACTTAATCCCTCGCCCGGGCATCCGCAACCGGGAAAACCCTTGGAGCGCGGACCCGGCACGAGCCGCCAACGACCGTGGCCGCAGGTTCTCGGATGTTGTGCCCGAGTAACGTCGTCTCGTTCATACGACTGTTGCCCGTGACGGCCCTCCCGGTCGAGTCTTACGACCATGCGGATAGGGTCGCTCGCGGGAGCGAGATCGCATCACACGGGTCATGGAGGACGCGCGGGACGGCCGCAGTGGGGCGCTCCTCCTGGTCGGTGATCCCGGTGCGGGCAAGAGCACGCGGTGGAGTCCGCCGACTCCCGCCGCCAGGTCGCCCGACTGGCGGCAGTCCGCGGCAACGACCGTGAATGCCCGGCAACTCGTCACGGCCGCACTGGATTCCCTGTCGATCACCGAATCGGGAAGCATCTACATGTACGCCCACGGCGCTCGGGCTCCTGCATCTGGGCCGGGGGCGGTTCGACCACGCCGTGGCGTCGCTCGAGCTGGCCTTCCATTTCCCCACGGCCGACGAACTGGGCTCGCATGCCCTTCGAGCGCGCCCGCAGCAGGCTCATCCTCGGAGAACGCCTGCAACGCGCACGTCGGCGCAGCGAGGCGACCCAGGTGCTCGGTGACGCCCTGACGACGTTCGAGACACTCGGCGCGGTCCCCGGGTTGACCAGCCGGCCGAGACGGCGCAGTCGGCGCCCGCCCGCACACGCGCCTCGTACCGACCACACGCGGGCTCACCCCGCAGGAGATCCAGGTCGCCCAGGCCCCGGCACGGGGGCTCAGCAACCGCGAGATCGCCACGCAGCCGTTCCTGAGCGTCAAGACCGTCGAGTTCCACCTGCGCAACGCGTTCGTCAAGACCGGGGTCCGTTCGCGCACCGAGCTCGCCGCGCGCCTGAGGGGACCGGCGCCGCTCGAGCTCTGAGGCACGGCGCTGACCAGTCAGGCTTCCATGGCCTCCAGGGCCTCGCGCGGACCGAATGCCACGACCAGGTCGCCGGACGCGAGCAGCGCGGCGCCGTCGGGCGGCGCCGCGAGCCGGTCATCGGCTTCGCGCTTGTGCGCCAGGATCGTCACGCCGTGGTGCGAGGCGCACGCCGTGTCGACCGACATCCCGATCAGCGGCGAGCCGTCCTGGACCAGGATCTCGTCCAGGCGCAGGTTCGGACCGACGGTGACCATGTCGATGAAATCGACGAGGGACGGGCGAAGCGACAGCGCCGCCATGCGATGGCCGCTCAGCTTGTACGGGCTGATGATGTGGTCGGCGCCTGACTGCTCGAGCGCCTGAATCGATTGACGGCGCGCCGCGCGTGCCACGATCGTGAGCTCGGGGTTGAGCGCCCTGGCCGTCAGCGTGATGTAGACGTTGACCTCGTCGGAGTCGACGGCGCAGACCAGGCCGCTGGCGCGCTCCAAGCCGACCTCGCGCAAGACGCCCTCCTCGCTGGGATCCGCGATGAGGTACGGAACGCCGTCGGCCTGCAACCGCGACTCGAGACCTGGATCGATGTCGACGACCATGACCGAGGCGCCCTGGCGGCGAAGCTCCTCGACCACCGACCGTCCCACCCGGCCGTATGCGCACACGATGTAGTGGTTCGAGAGCCCGGCCACCTGCCTCCTAACAGCCCTGCGCTTGGCGATGGACGAGAGATCGCCCGTCGCGATCATGTTCGCAAACACGCCGATGCCCGTGAACAGGGCCGAGATCCCGACCACGAGCACCGAGATCGTAAACAACTTGGCGCCGACGCTCTCGATCGGCGCGACCTCGCGGTATCCCACCGTCGTCAGAGTGATGGCCGTCATGTACAGGGCGTCGATGAACGCCCAGCCGAACAGCACGATGTATCCCACGGTCCCGTAAACGACCGCGGCCAGCAATGCGGCGAACGGGAGCTTGAACTGCTCCAGGATCTCCCAGTCTCGACGCAGCAGTCTCACGGGGCGGATTGTCACGATCCGAGGGCCAAAGGTCCAGCCCCGACCGCACTCCCGTACGATCAGCCCTCAATCCCCGATCCACGGAGCACTGCGTGAGCGACCAGCTCATCCGCCTGGGCCACAGCCCGGACCCCGACGACGCCTTCATGTTCTATGCGCTGGCGGCGGACGCCATCCCGACCGGCGGCTTCCGGTTCGAGCACATGCTGCGCGACATCCAGACGCTCAACGAGTGGGCGATGCGGGGTGAGATCGAGGTCACCGCGATCTCGGTCCACGCGTACGCCTACGTGGCCGACAAGTACCGGCTGCTGCCGCACGGCGCGTCGATGGGCGAGCAGTACGGACCGATCGTAGTGGCCCGGGAGCCCATGGCGCCGGACGACCTGCAGGGCAAGGTGATCGCCGTCCCCGGACTGATGACGAGCGCCTTCCTGGAGCTGCAACTGGCCGTCGGCAGGATCGACGACCCGCTGGTGGTGCCGTTCGACGAGATCCTGGAGACCGTCGCGTCGGGCCGCGCCGACGCCGGCCTGGTCATCCACGAGGGCCAGCTGACCTACCCCGGGATGGGACTCGAGCTCGTCCTCGACCTGGGCGTGTGGTGGCACGAGCTGACCGGCGGGCTGCCCCTGCCGCTCGGCGCCAACGCGGTGCGGCGCGACCTGGGCGAGGACGTCATGCGCCGCCTGTCGGTGCTGCTTCGCGAAAGCATCAAGTTCGGCCTGGACCACCGCGAGGATGCGCTCGAGTACGCGGGCAAGTACGGGCGGGGACTCAACGACGATCTGACCGACCGGTTCGTCGGCATGTACGTCAACGACCGCACGCTCGACTACGGCGACGACGGCCGGGCGGCCGTCGCCGAGCTCCTGGAGCGTGCCGCAGCAGCCGGCCTGATCCCGGCGTCGGTTCCGGTCGACTTCGTCGACGCCTGAGGATCCGCGTGAGTACGGTCCGCGACTGGAACGCCGAGATCGACCGGTGGACAGCTTTGTTCGCAGCGATCCCCGACCCGCCGGAGCCGTTCGCCACCGCGTTGCGCGAGGGCTGGACCGAGCGGGCGCGGACGGATTTGGCGGAAGCGGTGGAGGCCTATACCCGGCGCCACCTCGCATACGTGGCGCAGCTTCAGGCCTCGGGCATGGACCTGGTGCGCTTGGACCAAAAGCAGGGCGACTGCGGCGCGTGCCGGCGCTACGCGGGCAAGGCGTACTCGCTTGGGGGTCACACGGAGGGCTTGCCCCCGCCCCCGCCCCTGCCGATCTGCCCGGCCTGCCGCCACACGCTCAACTTGCTGACCCCGTTCTTCCTGCAGAGCATGGGCCTGGACGTTGAGGACCTGGTCGCCGAGGCCGAGCCCTACGTCGCGCCCGACAGCTAGCGGCCCGCCCCCGGGCTGCGCCGCTCGTAGAGCACGATGTCGCGCCACTCCCCGTGGATCTGGCCGAGGCGCTCACGCACCCCGACCAACTGAAAGCCGCACTCCTCGAGCATGCCACGGCTGCCAGAGTTCTCGGGGAAGACGGCAGCCTGCACAGTCCAGATGCCCGCGTGCTCCGCCTGGCGGACGATCGCGGTCACCAGGTCCTGGCCCGTACCCTCGCCGCGGGCGTGCGACGCGATGTAGACCGACACCTCGGCGACGCCACGGTAGACCGGGCGCGCCGAGTAGGGCGCCAGGACCGCCCAGCCGTCGATCACCCCGTCGTGCACGGCGATGCAACGCGGACGCGTCAGGTGTGCCGCGTCCCAGTCCTCCCATGACGGGACCCGCTGCTCGAAGGTGGCGTGACCGGTCTCAATCCTCCGCGTAGATTGCGGCGACCTGGGGCCAGTGCTCCCGCCGCAGCGGCATGATGGCGGTGCTCACCGCTCCACTTTAGGGCGACCATGCGCGGCGCGCCCACGCCCGGGAAAAGTGCGTCAGCCGTGCGGCAGGACCCGCACGGCGCGGGCGGCGTCGGGGGGGACCTCGACCACCGCGCCGCCGGCAATTCGCACCCGCAACGGGCCGCCGAACGCGCCGTGCGCGATCATCTCGACCGCCACATCCGGCACCAGCCCCATCTCTGCCAGGTAGCGCAGCAGGGCCGGATCCTGATCGCCGACCCGTCCCACCGTGGCGGTGTCGCCCTCGGTGAGCTCCGACAGGCGATCGGTCGCGACGTCAGGGACCTCACCGCCCAAGGTGGGGATCGGGTCGCCGTGGGGATCGCGCTCGGGGTGGCCGAGCGCCTCCGCGATACGCGCCTCGAGCTCCTCCGACAGATGGTGCTCCAGGATCTCGGCCTCGTGGTGCACTTGATCCCACGGGACACCCAGGCGGGTCACCAGGTAGGTCTCGAGCAGCCGGTGGTGGCGGATCACCTCGAGCGCAGCCGCCCGACCCGATGCGGTCAGCTCCACGGCGCCCCGCCGTCCGGTCGGCGCCACGTACCCGAACTCCCCCATGCGCTTGAGCATCGCGCTCGCCGACGGCGCGGTGACCGCCAGCGCGTCGGCGACCTCGGAGGTGCCGACGACCGACCGTCCCGAATCCTCCCCGACGCGGTAGATCGCTTTGAGATAGTCCTGGACCGCCGGGCTGGGCCGGACGGGATCGCCTCCGCTCATCGTCCGAGTCTAAACCCACCAAACTCGCGGCGAGCCGCTCTTGGCCTGCGGATGCGCCGTTTCGCTCGTCACAGAAGTGATCCAGATCGGTCCAACTTTTGACCGAAAAAATCCCATCGCCTTCACCTGAGGCTAACAATGGGCTGCCACTCTGCTTCGCATGCCTCCAGCCTCCACACAAAAACACACACGCCCCGCGGGAACAAACGGAACGGTCCCGCTGCGACTTGCCGACTCCCCCGATCGCCTTCACCTCAAGAAGATGGATCTCTTCGCCGGGCTGCCCGATCGTGATCTCGAGATCCTCGAGGGCCGCCTGGGCATGGTCCGGTGGCCCCAGGGAGCCGAGACCCCCGCTGGCCTTGATCGGCACGACCACCTGTTCATCGTCCGCGAGGGCCGGCTCGCACTGTACGAGCGCCTGGGCGCCGAGCACGAGGTGATGGTCGCAATCTTGGAGCCCGGCGCCATTTGGTCGACGCTCGGCGGGAGCACGCCCCCACCCCTGGCCGCGCTCGAGTCGGCAGCGATCTCCCCGCTGCCTGCCTACGCGGTCGAGGCGCTTTGCACGCGCTATCCGCGGCTCGGACGCAACCTGGCCGCGCTGCTCTCGGAACGCTGCTGCGCGCTGTCCGAGACGATCGCGATGGTCAGCGAGATGCGGGTCGAGGACCGGCTGCGCGCGCGCCTGCACCAACTCGCCGAGCGCTTCGGCATCACCGGCCGCGACGGGATCCGGCTCCGGCTCGATCTGACCCACGCGCAGTGGGCATCGCTCGTCGGCGCCTCACGCGAGGCAGTGACCACCGCGTTCGGGCGCCTGAAGTCTCAGGGCGACGTCGTGCTCGACGGCCGGCTGATCCTCATACCGTGGCCCGTCGTGCACGCGCGTGAGGCCTCCGCAGCGGACGCGACGGCCCTCGCCACCAGGTAGCGCCACCTCAGGTGGTGGGGGGGCCGCCGCCCCCTGGGCGCCCCCCCCCCGGGGGGCCCCCCACCCCCCGGAAAACGGCGGGGGGGGGGTGTTTT
>JBKKDD010000106.1:0-14885 GCA_046708705.1 Miltoncostaeaceae bacterium
ACAATGCCCGCGAGGAGCCCGCAGATCAGCAGGTTGCGAATCATGCTGTTCGACTCGTCAGTGGCAGGGGAAGCCGAACAGGTGCCGCCCGTCGTGCAGGAACTCGTGGAGCGACGTGGACCCCTGGTACATCCCGAGCAGGAAGAGGAGCACCCCGAGGATCGCGACCCCCAACAGCATCCACGGCATGAGCTCGCGGAGCGGGATCGCGGGCGCGAACGCCACGTCCCACGCGTTGAGCGAACGAACTTCGTCCGACATAACAGCCTCCTTAGGATTGCGCGTCCCGATAACGGTGTCCACGACGGCGGGAGTCTCCTGGCTTCCGGATCCCCGCTGATCTCCCGCCTTCCCATCCGTTTCGGACAGTGGCTGTCTGGGAGAAGCTCCCCGGTTACAGTGGCGCGACCGCACCGGACTCTTACCGGTTTCCTCACGCCGTCGCTTGTGTGCTGCGATCCTACCCGACTCCTTGACGCCGCCGCAAGAGAGCCATTCCGCCCAAATGCACCGGACCGGCACTGGATCGCTGACATCAGCCCGCGGCAGCAAAGTGGCGTGATATTAAGAGGTTGGCCGGGTAGGCGAGAGGCGCCACACTCTGCGCGGCGTGCGCCGACTGGAGTAGGTCTCCTCCTCCCCCATCGAACCGTGCAACCGCACTGCGCGGCTCGTTTGACGAGTCTTGTGGCCTGGTTGCCATGATGGTCGCAACGAGCGACTGAGAGTGATCATGCGCGTGGCCGATTTCCGCCAGAATGGGGGGCGGGGGTGCGCAATGATGCCGGTGTGATTCCTGACCGAGAACAGTGCATCCGGGCGGCCCAGAGTCGTGACGCGCGGTTTGACGGGTGGTTCATCATCGGCGTGACCTCGACCGGGATCTACTGCCGGCCGAGCTGTCCGACGCCGGTCCAGCCCAAGCCGGCGAACATGCGGTTCTACGCGTCCTCGGCCGCGGCGCAGCGGGCCGGGTTTCGCGCATGCAAACGCTGCCGCCCCGACGCGTCCCCCGGGTCGCCCGAGTGGAACGTCCGTGCCGACATCGTCGCCCGCGCGATGCGCTTGATCGCCGACGGCGTCGTCGACCGCGATGGGGTTCCAGGGCTCGCGCGGGCGCTCGCGGTGTCGACTCGTCACCTCAACCGGCTGCTCGTCGCCGAGCTCGGGGCGGGGCCGCTCGCCCTCGCCCGCGCCCAGCGTGCCCAGACCGCCCGGATCCTGATCGAGACCACGCCAATGCCGTTCGCCGAGGTTGCCCTCGCCGCCGGGTTCGCCAGCGTCCGGCAGTTCAACGAGACCATCAGCCAGGTGTTCGCCGCGACCCCCGGTCAATTGCGCAGCGTGCGCGCCACTGGCACGCGACCGGCCGGTGGGAGCACGATCACCGTACGCCTGCCGTTTCGCGCGCCCTACGACGCGGCGGCGCTTCTGGGGTTCCTGGGCCGGCGTGCCGTGGCAGGCGTCGAGGAATGGGACGGGACGACCTACCGCCGCACGCTCCGACTTGCGCATGGGACCGGCGTCGTCGCCCTCAGCGCGAACGCCGATCACATCGCGTGCCGGCTGCGCCTGGACGCCGTGGCGGACCTGCAGTCGGCGCTGCAGCGAAGCCGCCGGCTGCTCGACCTGGACGCCGACTCGATCACGATCGACGATACGCTGCGCACGGATACCCGACTCGCCCCGCTCGTCGCACAGCGACCCGGGCTGCGCTCACCCGGCATGCCCGACGGCACCGAGGCCGTCGTCCGCGCGATCGTCGGTCAACAGGTCTCGGTCGCGGGGGCGCGCACGGTACTCGGCCGTATCGCCGAGGTCATCGGCACCCCGCTCGCCGAGCCCGTGGACGGCCTGCTCCGTGTGTTCCCGTCCGCGGCGGTCCTTGCCGGGGCCCCCGAAGCCGTGCTCGCGATGCCCGCCTCGCGCAAGTCGGCGTTGCGTGAGGTCTGCAGGCGCATCGCCCTCGGCGATATCTCACTGGACGCCGGCACCGATCGCGACGAGATGCGCCGCCGGCTGACCAGCGTCCCCGGCATCGGACCTTGGACCGCCGAGTACGTGGCGATGCGCGCGCTCGGCGATCCCGACGCGTTTCCCGCGACGGACCTGGGCGCACGCCATGGCCTTGCCCGCCTCGGGATCAGCGCGAAACCCCGCCAGGTCGTCGAGGTGGCCGAGGTGTGGCGACCGTGGCGGGCATACGCGATGCACCACCTGTGGAACTCACTGGGAGACGACTGATGCTTCACCGAACCACCGTCACCACCCCAATCGGCGACCTTCGGGTCGTGGCGTCCGACGACGGGATCCGCGAGATCTGGATGCCGTTGCCCGCCGCGCGGGCGGTTCCCATCCAAGCGCCGGAGAACTCCGATCACCCGATCCTGACCGAAGCTCGTCGCCAGATCGACGAGTACTTCCGCGGCGACAGGCGGACGTTCGACCTGCCCTTGGACGTCGCGGGCACGGCCTTCCAGCTCGAGGTCTGGAAAGCGCTCGTCGACATCCCGTATGGCGCGACCGAAAGCTACGGCCGTCTCGCCGAGCGCGTCGGCCGGCCCCGGGCGGCGCGCGCGGTCGGCGGGGCGAACGGTCGCAACCCGGTGCCGCTCGTCGTGCCGTGTCACCGCGTCATCGGCGCCGACGGCACGATGGTCGGCTACGCGGGGCCGTCAGAGGACGGCATCGCGATCAAGCGCTGGTTGATCCGGTACGAGTCGCAGAACCCCACTTAATTGAGATTCGTGGTCGGCGGTGATACTCACGGCACCTCTTCACCCCTAATCATCACCAACGGGAGGATGTTCAAAGGCGACGCAGGACGATTGCGCTGGCGGGGCTCGCTGCAGCTGTGTCCCTGACATTGACCGGAGGCCTTCTCGCCGACGGCGGCAAGGGCACAAAGAAGGGCAAGAAGGGGACGACGATCACGATTCCCGGCCCGGCCGTGTTCCCCGAGGGCATCGCTACCAAGGGCGGGTACGTCTCCACCGACAGCGCCCAGGACGGGACGATCTACCGCGCCCCGCGTCGCGGCACCGAAGCCGTTGCCATCTCGTTGGCAGGACTGGACGGGCGCACCGCCGCCATCGGCATGAAGTTCGACCGCTGTTGATGCGGTAGAGCTTGCCGGTGTTGGCCTGGACCGTCACCAGGTACTTGTTCTTCTGGGCGACGATCCGCTGGAGGTTGAAGCCGTTCTCCGGCACGAGTTGATCCGCTGCGCATGGTGCGGGGTCGCCTCGCGCGGCCCCGCCCCGGCACGCCAAGGTAGATTGGGCCGCGCATGAGCCTGCCGATCTCGATCCTGGATCTGACCCCCGTTCCATCGGGCTCGTCCCCGGCCGAGGCGATCGCCAACACGCTCGACCTGGCCCGCCATGTAGACCGCTGGGGCTACCACCGCCACTGGGTCGCCGAGCACCACAACACGCCCGGCATGGCGTGCCCGGCGCCGGACATCATGATCGGCCACATCGCCGCCGCCACCCAGCGCATTCGCGTGGGCTCGGGCGGGGTGATGCTGCCCAACCACAGCGCGCTTCGAATCGCCGAGGCGTTCCGTGTGCTGCAGGCCCTGCATCCGGGGCGCATCGATTTGGGTATCGGCCGCGCACCCGGCACCGACGGCGTGACGGCGTTCGCGCTGCGCCGCGCGCAGGTCGACGGCAGCGAGTTCCCGAACCAGCTCGCGGAGCTGCTCGCGTTCGCCGGGGAGGGCGAGGGGTTCCCGGACGACCACCCGTTTCGGACCGTCTCGGCGGAGCCTGCCGAGGTCGACTTGCCCCCGGTCTGGATCCTGGGCTCGAGCGGCTTCGGCGCGCAGGTCGCCGCCGCGTTCGGTGCGGGGTTCGCGTTCGCGCGCCATCTGAATCCGCGGGGCGCAGCCGACGCGCTGCGCGTCTACCGCGAGGGCTTCCAGCCGTCGGTGCGCTGCTCCGAGCCCCGGACCATCCTGACGGTGTCTGCCATCGCCGCCGACACGTCCGAGCAGGCCGACGAGCTGGCCCTCTCGCTCGCGCTCGGGGTGGTGCGCATGCGCCAGGGCCGCCCGGACAAGCTGCCCACCCCGCAGGAGGCCGCCGCGCACGACTGGACGCCCGACGAGCACGACCAGTTGCGCCGCTACCGCCGCGCCCAGATCCTGGGGACTGCGGCCCAGGTGCGCGACGGGATCGCCGCCGTGGTCGACGAGACCGGCGCCGACGAGGTGATGGTGATGACGTCGGTCCATGACCACGGCGCGCGGCTTCGCTCATATGAGCTGATCGCCCAGGCGTGCGGGCTGCGCGCCACCTCCGTCGCGGCCTGACCGATGCGTCGCCGCTGGTCGCTCTGTTCACAGGTCACGATCGTCGCGTGTGGCGTCACCATCGCGCTTGCCATCGGTGTGCCTGGCGCCGCTGCGCCGAGCATCGCGCCTGGCGACCTTCTGCCCGATCTGGTCCAGGAATCACCACAGAACATCGGCGTCTCGCGGGCACGGGGGCGGGACCTTCTCGGGTTTCGGTCGGCGGTGCACAACGCGGGCGACGGGCCTCTGATCGTCATGGCGCGCCGTGCCAACCGGAGCGTGCGCGACATGACCGCGCGGCAGCGGATCCTGCGGACCGACGGCTCGACCCGCGACGCCGGTCAGGTCGGGTTCACCCGGTACGTGCGCTCACTCGATCACTCCCACTGGCACTTCCTGCCGTTCGAGCGCTATGAGTTGCGCCGCGAGGGCTCGTCGACCGGCATCGTGCGCGACCGCAAGACCGGCTTCTGCCTGGGCGATCGCTACCGGGCCGAACCGCGACCCGACAACGCCGTGTTGGTGGCGCGCTACGTCGGCCGCTGCGGGTTCGCCGACCCGGCGCGCCTGAGCGTCACCCAGGGCATCTCGGTCGGGTGGGGCGACGACTACGCCGCGTACCTCGACGGCCAGCACATCGATGTGACGGACCTGCCCGCAGGTCGCTACGTCCTCGTCCACACGGTCAACGTCCGCGGTCAGATCCTGGAGCGTGACCGCTCCAACAACTCCGCGAGCCGGCGAATCGAGCTACGACGCGTGAGCGGACGCGTGCAGGTGCGCATCCTGAGTCCGTCCGGCTAGACGCGGACGTCGTCCACGTCCACGGCCTGCGCGGCGGCGGCGTCCAGGATCCAGGTCGTGTCGGCGCGGATGAGCAGGCTCGCCGGAACGCGCTGGTCGGGATCGGCCAGGGCGGCGGCGACGGCTCCCGCCTTGCCCGTGCCCGAGGTCAGCAGGATGCGCGAGCGCGCGGCGTTCAGCACGGCCATCGTCATGGTGATGCGCACGGGCGGCGGCTTGGGTGAGTCGTCGATGACGGCGCAGACGCGTCCGGCTCCGGTCAGCGCGTCGGAGCCGGGGAAAAGCGACGCCGTGTGCGCGTCCTCGCCCAGGCCGAGGATGGCCAGGTCCAGTACCGGCAGCCCGGCATCGCCGGTCGGTAGCGTGTCCCGAAGCTCCTGCTCGTAGGCGTCGCACGCCGCGGCCGCTCCCAGCTCGGTCGGCACGCGGTGGACCTGGGCGTCGGGGATCCCCGCCGGGGCGATCAACGACTCGTCGGCCAGCCGGGCGTTCGCGTCGGCGCTGCCCAGCGGGACGACGCGCTCGTCGCCGAACCACAGGTGCACGCCGCTCCAGTCGCTTCTGATCTGGGCGAGGTGCGCATAAGCCTGGCGGGGCGTCCCGCCGCCGGCGAGGGCGATGTGGACCACATCGGCGTGCCGTCGATACTCCGCGATGACCTGGTCGATGTGCGTCGCGGCCATCTCGGCCGCGTGGTGGGCGTCAGGAGCGACGAGCAGGCGGGGCATGGAATCTCCAGGGGATGTCTGGCTGTGGGACCATCAGTGTCAGGTTGAGATTTCTCGGTAGCGTGCGAACAGGAAGCCGTCGTCCTCGAGCAGCGTTCGCAGCTCGAACGCGGTGGGGCTGGGCAGGTCGGCGCCCGCGAGGATGCGCCCGGCACGACCGCCGGCCAATCGCGGGGATGTCGTCAGGCACAACTCGTCGATCAGGCCGGCCTGGGCGAGCGAGCCGTTGAGCGTCGGGCCGCCCTCGCACAGCACGTGCCGGGCGCCCATCTCGCCAAGGACGACGAGGGCTTCCCGCAGATCCACCCTGCCGGTGCCGACGGCGATGACGTCGCAGAGGGTTCGGGCCACGGCGAGCGGTTCTGCGGGCGCATCCTCGGTCGTCACGATGATGGTGCGCTCGGTCGCCTCGCGAAAGAGCGGGGCGTCGAAGTCCAGGTCCAGATGGCGTGTGCAGACCGCGATTCGAGGCGCGTCGGTCTGATGCCGCGCCCTGCGGGCGGCGACGTACTCCTCGACGACCCGGGCCGGTGTGTAGTTCTCGGCCCGAACCGTGCCGGCGGCGACCAGCACGACATCGGTCAGGGAGCGCAACACCCGGTAGACCTCGCGGTCGGGAGGCCCGCTGAGCGGACCGGACACCCCGTCGATCGTGATCGCCCCGTCCATCGATGACACCATGTTGACGCGAAGGCCGGGACGGCCCTCGGCCGCGGGCATGTTCGCGTAGACGGCGACGGGATCGACATCGTCGACCGCCACGGGCAGCAACTGGCGCATGGCGATCAGCCCGACAGCAGGTCGCGGCGCTCGCGGAACCAGTCGAGCGCGAGCGCACGCTGATCGTGCACGTCCAGCAGCGAGCTCAGCGTCAGGATCGCGCCCGGAAACGTGCTCGCGTTCCACCGCTTGCTTTGCGGGACCCGATCGAAGTTCCAGGGTGCCACATACAGATACGGCTCGGGGTGGCCGGCGTCACCCGGTGAGACGCCGAAGCCCGCGCGGCGGCCCTCCTCCTCGGAAAGGCACTCGAAGGCCGCGTCGAAGTGCTCGACCCACAACTGCACACGGCTGGCGTCGCTCGATGCGGCGTCGGCACGAAGCTCCTCCAAGACCGAGGTGGCGAAGCCATACCAATCGCCGAGCCACAGAGACGCGGACGGGTCGACGGCCAGTTGCGCGTCGGGATCGCCAATTGGCGGGACATCGAACGGCGCGGCCCACTCCTGGTCCGGGGCAGAGTCGAGCACGAGCTCGGCCGCGGCAGCGAGTGTCGAGATCGGCACGGCGGTTGCGCCGCCATCCAGTTGACGCACGAGCCAGCCACCCGCGACGCGGATCTGCTCGTCGTTACCGAAGAACGGCGTTCCGAAGCCGTCGAGTGTCCAGCGCAACGCGATCTTGTCGGTGGCGCGGCGACGCGCAGGAGACAGCACGTAGACGGCCAGGCGGTGCAGCGCATCGACCGTTTCGCCCAGCGTGTCCGGAGGACGGTGGATGGTCGGATGCGCGCCGAGCCAGCGGACTGCCGCCCACTCGGACTGCTCGGGAAAGTCCCGCAACCACCGGTCCCACGTGAGCGCCGCGGCGGAGGTCGGGCCCACCACCGGGAAGTCCGCGCCAGCCGGGTCGGTGGGATCGTCGGCGGACCATTCGTCGTGGATCGCCGGGGGCGAGGGCTCCAGCACACGGGCGTCGAACCGCCCGGCCAGGAGCCGCTGGGCCTCGTCGCGCGGGTTGCGCGCGCCAAGCGCGACGGGCGTGGGGTGTGCGGTGACTGCCGTTGTGATCACGCTCCTGCAGTAGCCAGGCGGCCGATCGGCGTTACGCTCGAATCGATCGTCGCCCTGACATGATTCTAGACCACCTTGCGCTGCCGGACCCGTCTCCGGGGCGGGCGAGAAACGCTCGGGACGGCTGCCCACCCGCGAGCCCCACCTCCGCACCCACGTGTGCGCCGAGCCCCGCCGCGGTGGGGCGAACGGCCGAAGGCCTTCGTCGTCTGTCGCGACGGCGTCGACGTGACAGACGACGAGCTACGCCCGACGTGGTCGCCGTCATCGACGAGCTGCCGACGACCTCAACCGGCAAGATCCAAAAATACGTGCTGCGCGAGCGCGAGTGGCCGGCCGCGGTCGCCGTGTCAACTGACGGCCACCTCGGCCCAGGTCACCCGAGCAGCCGCTCGTAGACATCCATCGTCTGCGCGGCGATGGCGCTCCAGTCGAAATGCGCAAGCGCGCGTCGGCGGCCGGCCTCGCCCAGTGCGCGGGCGCGGGCGGGATCGGCCAGCAGGGTGTTGACGCGATCGGCGATGTCGGCGGCGAAGCGCGCCGGGTCGCAGGGCGCGCGTGAGGCGTCTGTCACGGGCTCGAACGGCACGAGCAGTCCGGTCCGCCCGTCGTCGACGACCTCGGGGATGCCGCCCGTCGCGGTCGCGACCACGGGCGCCTCGCACGCCATGGCCTCCAGGTTGACGATCCCGAGCGGCTCGTAGATCGACGGGCAGACGAACACCGAGGCGTGGCTCAGGATCTGCGCGATCTCGGCCTTGGCGAGCATCTGGCTGATCCACACGACGTTGCCGCGGGCCGCTTGGACGCGCGCGACCGCCTCGGTGATCTGCGCGGCGATCTCGGGGGTGTCCGGCGCGCCCGCGCACAGGACGAGCTGCGCGTGCGGGTCGATGGCGGGCGCCGCCTCCAACAGGTGTGCGAGGCCCTTCTGGCGGGTGATCCTGCCGACGAACACCACTGACGCCCGTGCGGGGTCGATGCCGTGGCGCTCCAGGACGTCCGTCGCCTCGTCGCGACGGTAGGCCTGGGCGTCGATGCCGTTGTAGATGACGCTGACCCGCTCCGGGTCGACATCGGGGTAACAGGCGAGCAGATCGTCGCGATGCACGCGCGAGACGGCGATGACGTGATCGGCGTCCACCAATGCCGTGCGCTCGCACCAACTGGAGAGCGCGTACCCGCCGCCGAGCTGCTCGGCCTTCCAGGGGCGAAGCGGCTCCAGGCTGTGCACGGTCACGACGTGGGGGATCCCGTGGATCAGCTTGGCCAGATGGCCGCCCAGGTTGGCGTACCAGGTGTGGCTGTGGACGAGGTCGGCGCCGTGGACCCCCGCGGCCATCGCCAGGTCGATCGAGACGGCTTGCAGCGCGGGGGCGTGCCGCGCGTCGCCGGCCAGCGCGTCCCATGCGCCGTAGGTGTGGACCGCAGGTCCCTCCGGGGACTGTGGTCGCTCGGCGCCCCAGCAGTGGACGTCCACCCGGGCCCGTCGGGCGAGATCCCGTGTCAGGTACTCGACATGCACTCCGGCCCCGCCGTAGACCTCGGGCGGGTACTCACGTGTCAGGACCGCGATCCTCACCCGGCGAGTACGCGCTGACCCTTGCCCACGACGACGACGCCACCGTCAGAGATCGTGAACCGCGTCCGGTCGGCGTCGAGATCGACCCCGACCCGCGCGCCGGGCTCCACTTGGACGCCCTTGTCGAGGATCGCGCGGCGCACCACGGCGCCGGCGCCCACGACGACGTCGTGCATCAATACCGAATCGGTCACCTGCGCGCGCTCGTGCACCCGCACGCCCGGCGACACGATCGAGTGGTGCACCTTCCCGCCCGCGACGATGACACCGGCGCACACCAAGGAGTCCGTCGCGACACCCAGCCGGTCCTCATCCGAGAAGACGAATTTGGCCGGTGGCAGCGGCTCGGGCATGGTCAGGATCGGCCACTGCATGTTGTAGAGGTTGAACGCCGGCACCACCGCGATCAGGTCCATGTTGGCGTCGTAATAGGCGTCCAGTGTGCCGACGTCACGCCAGTAGCGATCGGCCCCGGGGTCGCGCAGGCCCGGGACGCGATTGTCGTTGAAATCGTAGACCTGCGCGTCGCCCCGGCCGGTGAGGAGCGGAATGATGTTGCCCCCCAGGTCGTGTCGCGAGGTGGGGTCGGCGGCGTCGGTCGTAACCGCTTCGATCAGCGCCTCGGTCGTGAACACGTAGTTGCCCATGCTGGCAAGGATCTGGTGAGGCGCATCGGGCAGGCCCTCTGCCGTGACGGGCTTCTCACGGAATGTGGTGATGCGGTTGCCATCGGCAGCCTTGTCGATGACCCCGCAGGCGCCAGCCTCCTCGATCGGCACGCGCATGCCGACCACGGTAACACCGGCCCCGCTTGCGATGTGCTGGTCGACGACCTGGCGCGGGTCCATCCGGTAGATGTGGTCTGCTCCGAGCACGACGACGTGATCTGGCTTTTCGTCGTAGATCAGGTTCAGGTTCTGGTAGATCGCGTCGGCCGAACCCGAGAACCAGTGTGGCCCGCGTCGCATCTGCGCCGGCACCGGCGTCACGTAGTTGCCAAGGAGCGACGACATGCGCCACGTGGTGCTGACGTGTCGGTCGAGGCTGTGGCTTTTGTACTGGGTCAGCACGGCGATCTTGAGGTAGCCGGCGTTGACCAGGTTGGACAGCGCGAAGTCCACGAGACGGTAGTTGCCGCCGAACGGCACCGCCGGCTTGGCGCGGTCGGCGGTCAGGGGCATCAATCGCTTACCCTCACCGCCTGCGAGCACGATGCCGAAGACATGGGGGACCATGGGAGCAAGCCTACTCGCCGTCCCGGTCAGGTCGCCGAGGTCCACCCCGCGGCGAGCGCGACCAGCAGGCCGGCGCCGAGCGCGAACCGGTACCAGACGAACGGCCGCAATGTGTGGCCCGAGACGAACCTGAGCAGCCACGCGATCGAGGCGTAGGCGACGACGAACGCGATCACGACGCCGAGCGCCATCGGTCCGAATCCCAGGCCCGAGAGCGCGTCACGTTCCTTCGCGGCCTCGTAGAGTCCGGCGGCCGTCAGGGCGGGGATCGCCAAGAAGAACGACAGGCGCGTTGCCGTGACCCTGTCGATGCCCATCGTGATCCCGGCCGAGATCGTGGCGCCCGAGCGCGACACCCCCGGGACCAGCGACAGGCATTGGACCAGGCCGATGATGATCCCGTCGCGAACCGTCACGGTGGACTCGCCGCGGACCTCACGGCGCTCGATGCGGGTCGCGTAGATGCGTTCGGCGACGAGCATCGCGAACCCCCAGATGATCAGCGCGGCGGCGACGACCCACAGGCTGCGGAGCCCCCCCGCGATCAAGTCCTTGAGCGCGTACCCGACGACCGCGACGGGGATCGAGCCGACGATGACCGCCCATGCAAGCCCGTAGTCGGGGTTCGCCCGCCGCGCCGGCGTGCGGATGCCGCCGGTCCAGGCTCCGGCGAAGCGCAGAATGTCCCTGGAGAAGAAGATGAGGGTGGCCGCGATCGCCCCGAGTTGGATGATCGCGGTATACGCCGTCACCTCGGGCGCGTCGACCGTGAGACCAAGCATCTTCTCGGTGATCGTCAAATGGCCGGTGGAGGAGACCGGCAGAAACTCGGTGAGGCCCTCCACGATTCCCAGCACGACGCTGTCGAGGTAACTCAGATCGGACACTCGGCTCCTTCAAACGCGGACGCAGCGGGGCAGTCTCGCAAAAACCCCGGCCGGCGCATACTCCGGACTCGCATCAGCCGCTCTCGATGTCGTGCGCGGAGCCCGTTCCGGAAGGGGCGCGGGTGGGAGGTCCCGGCGCCCCTTCCTCTCGGGCTCAACGGCCGAGCAGGTTACGAAGCTCAGGCGTGATGTACTGCACGCCACCAGCGGTGTCGCCGTTGGAACGATCGAGATAGTTGTAGAAGACTGGACGCATGTGAATCCTCCTGAAGAGCTGGGACTGTATTTGCTGTGCGAAACAAACTACGAGCGTCGCGTCGAGTTGGATCACCTGCCGGGCTGGGCGGTCGCCTGATGGCCGCCCGAGAACGTCCGGCAGATGCCGACATCGCAGCGTGGCGGGGGTTGGTGCGGGTGCAGGGAGCGGTGCGGCGCGACCTCGACCGGGCGCTGCAGGCGACCGAGGGCGTCTCGCTGTGGGAGTACACGGTCCTTCGCACCTTGTCGGGCGCGCCGCGCCAGAGCATGCGCATGAGCGAGCTCGCGGTCGCGACCGACTACACGCCGAGCGGCCTGACCCGCCTGGTCGAGCGGCTGGAGCGCGCGAGCCTGGTACAGCGCGGTCCGAGCTCCGACGATCGGCGCGGCTCGGTCGCAACCCTGACTGCGGCCGGTCGCAAGGTCTTCACCCGCGCTCGCCGAACGCACCTGGCCGAGGTGCGCCGGCGCTTCCTCGATCAGTGCGGCGACCAGGAGCTCACCGTGCTCGTTGCTGTTTGGGAACGGATCCTCCCGGGCTCCACCACCTGACCCACCGCGACGGACGATCCCGAAACTGCTCAACGGATCCGTCGTAGCACCCGTGCGCGGCCCTTGGCGATCGCCAAGTGACCGTCTGCTGGTCAAGGACGACGAGGCGTCGCTGCTCGACTACCTGGCGACCCTGGTGGCCAAGGAGTACGTCGTCTACAACAATCCGCGCGCCGACGCCGCGGACCTGGCCGAGGTGATGGTGCGGATGCTCGTGCGCGTCCGGCGCCACCTGTCTCGGCGGCGCTGAGCGCCAACCCGGTCCGCCAGTGTCGAGGAGGTGACCGGCGCCGCCCGCCGCCCCGAGGGGCGGGCGGCGATTCAGGCTGGGCTCAGTGCGCGTAGACCGGGCGAATGGTCGCCCTGGCGAGCACGTGGAACACCGCGTTGAAGCCCACGACCGCGGGCGTGGCGGACGTGTCAGGTCCCAGTTTGTCGGTGTCCAGGGCGTGCACCGCAAACACGTAGCGGTGCGGGCGGTCGCCCTGCGGCGGAGCGGAGCCGCCGTAGCCGATCGAGCCGTAGTCGTTACGCACCTGGAAGGCGTCCGCCGGCAGGCCCGATCCGTCCGCGGCGCCCGCACCGCGCGCAAGCTCGGTGACCGATGCGGGGATGTCGACCGCGATCCAGTGCCAGAAGCCGCTTCCCGTCGGGGCGTCGGGGTCGAAGCACGTCACCAGGTAGCCGCGGGTCTCGGCCGGGGCACCGGACCAGCGCAGGTGCGGCGAGACATTCTCGCCTCCGGCGCTGTCGTGCACATGCGTCGCGGCCAGCATCTCGCCGTCGGCGAAGTCGTCGCTCTCCAGCGTGAACGACGGGACCGGAGGGAGGTGGTCGTACGGGTCGGGAGGGGTCGCGCGATCGAGTGCCATTGTGATGCCTCCATCTCAGCGGGGAATATCGGACGCATACTCTCACGCGCCCGACACCCTGCGGTCCGATCCCACTCCGCCGTGATCCAGGTCTGGGAGTGATCCTTCGCCGATTTCGCGCGGATCTGGGGTCGGGCGTGGTTTCGGACGCGCGACAGTGGGTAAGCCCCCGCGTGGTCATCCCGGCCGGCCGGTGGAGCGGTGATCCACTCCGCGCGCTCGTTCGTAGTCACTGGCGAACCCGAGTGCTTCCGGCCTCGACATACCAACGAAAGAGGAAACATACGTGCGAATCACCCGACGCAAGGCGCTGACCATTGCGCCTCTGCTGGCCGCAGCCGCGGCCGCGACGGTGATCCCGACCTTCGCAGGCGGCTCGAGTCACCGCGAAGCCCCAGGGATCAGCCAAGACCCGACGGCCGACAACACGGACGTCTACGCGTTCGTCAGCCCGGACCGCCCCGACACGGCGACGCTCGTGGCGAACTTCATCCCGTTCGAAGAGCCGGCGGGTGGGCCGAACTTCTTCGGGTTCTCCAACAAGGTCCGCTATCAGATCAAGGTCGACAACACCGGTGACGGTCGTGCCGACATCGCTTACCAGTTCAAGTTTCGGACGAGCTACAAGACGCCCGGCAGCTTCCTCTACAACGGTGGCCCGGTTTCATACAACGCCGGCACCCGTACATACACCAACCTGAACGTCCAGCAGCGCTACGACGTGACCAGGGTGCTTTACCGCGCCAATGGCAAGGTCCGGTCGACGCGCCGTCTCGGCACCAACCTGCTGGTTCCGCCGAACAACGTCGGTCCCAAGTCCACGCCCAACTACGAGAGCCTGGTCGCCCCCGCGATCCAGACGATCGCAGGACGCGGTCTGGCCTTTGCAGGACAGCGCGACGATCCGTTCTTCGTCGACCTTGGCGCCACGTTCGACCTGATCAACATCGACAAGCCGGGCCGTCCCGGCATCGGCTTTGGTGACAAGGGCGGTGGCGACGACGGTCTGACCGGCTACAACGTCCACACGATCGCTCTTCAGGTGCCCAAGTCGGCGCTGACTCGTAACGGCGTGTTCCCGATCGACGCCAACAACACCTCATCGGTCGTCGGTGTCTACGCCACCGCCGAGCGGCTGGTTCCGACTCGCGTCGGCCGCGGTGCCAACGCACGCGTCGTCAACGTCTGGCGTCAGGTCTCGCGCTTGGGCAACCCGCTCATCAACGAGGGCGTCATCCCGGGCGGCCGTAAGGACCGCTGGAACGCCAGCGAGCCCTCGGCGGACCGTCAGTTCGGCAGCCACTACACCAAGCCGGAGCTGGCCGCGGCGATCAACCTGTTGTTCCCCGGTGTCGTCAACGCGCCGCAGAGCAACCGCAAGGACCTCGTCACGGTCCTGCTCAAGGGCCTCCCGCCCGGAAACCCGACCGGCCTGGTCACGCAGATCGGCAACTCGCCGAAGCTGGCTGACCTGCTTCGCCTGAACCTGGCGATTCTGCCGGCCGCGCAGCCCAACCGCCTCGGCGCGTTGGCGAAGGACGCGCAGGGCTTCCCCAACGGTCGTCGTCTGGCCGACGACATCGTCGACATCGAGGAGAAGGTCGTCGCCGGAGTCCTGGCGCCGGTCTTCGGTCTTCCCGCGCCGACGGCGAACGCCGGCAAGCTCGGTGACGGGGTCGACACCAACGACCGTCCGTTCCTTGGGACGTTCCCCTACGTTGCGACCCCGGTCTCGGGCTTCGATGTGAAGCACCCGCGTCCGTCGACCGCCCCGTAGGTCTGTCGTTCGCTCCACCCGGGGGCCCCGGTCACACGGGGCCCCCACCCCCACACCCTTTGGAGAAAATCGTTTCGATGAGAGTGCGCTCGATCATCAC
>JBKKDD010000107.1:0-7780 GCA_046708705.1 Miltoncostaeaceae bacterium
GCGCGGCTGTCGTTGATGCGCGCCACCGCCACGCCGCCGTCCACGACCCCCCCCCGCCCGGGCGGGGGCGGCCGACCGGCGAGTGTCGACGCGACCTGGTGGTCGATCCGGCGGCGGAAGGCTTTGACGCAGTAGCGGACGGATCCGAACCGCACCATCATGCTGTAGCGGGGAGCTCGGGTGGTACTTGAGGAGCCGACGCTCGTCAGGCTCGGCGGCTGCCGTGCCGAGCCCGAGAACTGCGCTCAGCGCCCCCGCGCCGAGCGGTTGCAGGTCGCGGATGGCCGGGTCGTGCGGGATCGGATCGATCGCCCCGGACATGCCCTCACGTTACCTCGCGGCGGAGAGGCCAGCCCGATTCCCTGTCTTTCCTGTGGTGTTCATGGTATTTTGGCCGCTGCGTCGTTTTACGCCCACAAGGGAGCTCATGAGCGCACAGGAATGGAAGGATCGTCTGGCCGGGCAGCTGCCCGAGGATCTCGCTGACGAGATCGACCTGTTCGAAGGGCAGGTCGAGCTGCGAAAGCAGGGCAAGATGGAGGACCGCGTCTTCGCCGAAACGCGCCTTCGCCGCGGCGCGTACGGGCAGCGCTACGACAACGGCCTGCGCAACGACGGCACCGGGCAGAAGGAGCTCACGTTCCCGAGCCCCGAGATTACGAAGGGGCCCGAGACCCTGTGGGACGCCCCGGGCATGCTGCGCATCAAGATCCCGTACGGCGGGGTCACGCCGGACCAGCTCGACCTGATGGCGGACCTGGCCGAGGAGTACTCAGACGAGATCCTGCACGTGACGACGCGCCAGGACATCCAGCTCCACTACATCCACATCGACGACACGCCGACGATCATGCGCCGGCTGGCGTCGGTCGGGATCACCACGCGCGAGGCGTGCGGCAACTCGGTGCGCAACATCACCGCGTGCCCGATCGCGGGCGTCTGCCGCACGGAGACGTTCGATGTCACGGCGTACGCGGACGCGATCACCCGGTTCCTGCTCGGCCACCCCGACGCCCAGGACTTCGGACGCAAGTTCAAGCCGGCGTTCTCGGGCTGCGCGGGCGAGGCGTGCGGCCTGGTGCGCATGCACGACTTCGGGGGCATCGCCGTGACGCGCGTTGTCGACGGTGTCGAGCAGCGCGGGTTCGAGGTCTACGTGGGCGGCGGTCTCGGCACGAGCCCGTACCAGGCCAAGCTCCTGTCGGAGTTCATGCCGGTGGAGGAGTTGCTGCCGACCGTGCAGGCGATTGCCCGCGTGTTCGGGCGCCTGGGCGAGAAGCAGAACCGCAACCGCGCGCGCATCAAGTTCCTGGTCGCGAAGCTCGGTATCGAGGAGTTCGCGCGGCTCGTGGCCGAGGAGCGGGCGATCCTGCCGCACGATGAACGCTGGACGTCGTATCTGCCGGACATCGCGCGCTTCGACGAGTCGCCGGTCAGGCCGGCGGCGCCGCTCGAGGTCGAGGGCTCGGAGGAGTTCCGACGCTGGGCCGCGACCAACGTCTACGCGCAGCGCCAGGAGGGATACGCGACCGCCACGGTGGCACTGCCGCTGGGCGACATCTCGTCGTGGCAGACCCGGCGGCTCTCGGACATCGCCCGGGAGTTCGTCGGAGAGAGCGTGCGGTTCACCGTCGAGCAGAACATTGTGCTGCGGTGGGTCAGCCAGGCGGATCTGCCGGCGCTCTACGACGCGCTGGACGAGGTCGGCCTGGGCGAGCCCGGCGCGGGCACGATCCTGGACATCACCGCGTGCCCCGGCACGGACACCTGCAAGCTCGGTATCTCGTCCTCGCGCGGGCTGGCGGGCGAGCTTCGGGAGCGGCTCGCGGCTACCGCATTCGAGCTGGACGAGGCCGTGCGCGGCCTGCGGATCAAGGTGAGCGGATGCTTCAACTCGTGCGGGCAGCACCATGTCGCCGACATCGGGTTCTTCGGCAACAGCCGCAAGATCGGGGGGCATGCGGTGCCGCACTTCCAGGTAGTCCTGGGCGGCAAGTGGCAGGACAACGGCGGGGCGTTCGGCCTGGCGATCGGCTCGATCCCCTCCAAGCGGATCCCCGAGGTCGTGGACCGCATCACGACGCGCTACGTCACCGACCGCGAGGCGGGGGAGAGCTTCCAGGACTTCACCGCACGTGTCGGAAAGAAGGACCTGGCGGAGATGCTCGCCGAGCTCAAGCCGGTGCCCGCGTACGAGGACGATTCGTCGCTGTACTCGGATTGGGGCGACCCCCGGGAGTTCTCGATGGGTGACCTCGGAATCGGCGAATGCGCCGGCGAGGTCATCTCGCGTACCGACCTGGAGCTGTCGGTGGCGGAGAGCCTGTCGTTCGAGAGTCAGCTCGCACTGGAGGACGGCGACCCGGTGCGCGCGGACGAGCGCGCCTACCAGGCGATGATCGCGGCGGCCCGCGGTGTCGTCGCGCTCGACCTGTTCCTGCCGCCCAACGGGGCGGACGACGTGGTGCGCGAGTTCCGCGAGCGCTTCTACGACACGAAGGTGTTCTTCGACCGCTTCGCCCAGGGCAAGTTCGCGCGTCCGTTGTTCGCC
This sequence comes from Miltoncostaeaceae bacterium, assembly GCA_046708705.1. GTDB lineage: Bacteria > Actinomycetota > Thermoleophilia > Miltoncostaeales > Miltoncostaeaceae > CALMEC01. Next base: position 2,552 of record JBKKDD010000107.1, read on the forward strand.
CGCCACGAGGACGGGCCGGTCACCGGCGGCGACGCGGCACGCGAGTTGGTAGAGGAGGCGCAGCTGTTCATCGACGCGGCGCACGCCTGCCAGATCCGGGTGTCGCAGGAGCGCGCCGCGGCGCAGGCGGTGCCGGCATGAGCCTGCAGCGCGTCTCGGTCTCGGCGCCACTGGCGGATGCCGCCATGCAGCCGGAGGTGTTCATCTCGATCTTCCACGACTGGATCCAACGCAAAGCGGTTGAGGGCCTTCTGATCGACGTCGCGCGCTACGAGCACGTGCATCACGGGCCCGGCGTCATGTTGATCGGCCACGAGGGCGACTACTCGGTCGACATGGCGGGTGGCCGGCCGCACCTGCGATACACGTTGAAACGCGAGGCCGAGGGTGGCCCCGCCGAGCACGTCGGCCTGGCCGTTCGCCGTCTGGCGGGGGCGTGTGCCGAGGTCGCGTCGGCGGGCGCGCCGGTCGCGGACGGCGATCTGGTCGTCACCGTCGCCGATCGCCTGCGTGCCCCGAACACCGACGCGACCTGGACCTGGCTGGGCGACGCGATCGCCACCGGCGTCGGCGAGGCGCTCGCCACGTCCGACGTCACGGTCACCCCCCGCGCATCCGACCCCCGCGAGCCGGTCTCCGCCACCGTCGCCATCCCCACGGGCCTGATCAGCGCCCCCGCCGCCGCCTGACCTGAGGTCCGACCACCAAGGGGGCGCCACCCGGCGGGGCAGGCGCGACCTGACCTCTGGTCCTGCCGACGACGCCCCCATTGGGGCAGGCGCAAACCGTGGGTGCCCGAACCGCGGAGTGTGCCTCGCGGAAGCAAGCCGAATCGCGGAGCGCGAACCGTCCGTCAACCCCGCATCGGGGCCTCCGCCCCGCGATGCGCGGCGAGTCACGGTCATTTGGCTGCCGCGACGGTCAACTGGGCGCACTGGGCACCCGGGCCGGGGCTCGCTCATCGACCTTCTGGATGGAAGGGGGTCGTCCGGATGGGGCGGGTCGCGGTCATTTGACGTGCGCGACGGTCATTTGGCTATTTTGGGCGCAGGGTGTGGGTCCGGGTCTGGGGTCGACGACGCGGGACGTGGAAACTGCGGCGGGACGAACGTCCTCAGACCGTGGGCGGGACGGGATCGGTGCGGCGCTCGTCGGAGGGCCATGGGTATACTTCGGCCCGCTGCGGGGGACAGTGCGCGTCGTCCTGCATATCGTTGTTCGTCAGGAGCAAGCTCGCCATCACGGAGGCCCGGGATTCGACCGACACGCCCGACGGGGCTGAACGCATGACGACCGCCGCCGCGCCGACTCCGGCGCCGCTGCGCGCGAACCCAACGGAGTTCGTGCTCGCCATCCTCGGTTTCATCGTGTTGATCCTGACGCTGCCCGTGGTCCTCCTGCTGGACGGACCGATGGCGGGCTGGGCGCTGGGCGCCGGCCTGTTCACCGCGAGCTGGGCTGCGCAGCGGTTCATCACCAAGGTCTCCGAAGGCCTGGACGCGACCCAGGCAGTCGGCCTGACCGGAATCTCGTCCATCGGCCGGGCGATCGTGGTGGTCATGATCCTGTTCGTGGTCGCGCTCAAGGTCGACGAGACGACCGGTCTGGTCGCGGGCGGCGTGTTCGCCGCCGCGTTCACGTTCGACCTGATGGGGCGCACGACGCTGTTCGCCATCCGCGAGAAGCAGCGCAAGCTCGCGCGCGGAGAGGGCGGCCCATGAGCACCGCCGTCGGCACCGACCAGATCAGCACGCCGCCACCCGCGCCCGGCAAGCCGAGCAAAGTCAAGTATTGGGTCTACGGGTTCTTCGCCTTCCTCATCGGCTGGGCGATCCTGGCCCTCGCCATCGGCGACCGCTCGGCCGGCGGCGACGCGTTCAAGCCGCAGAACGAGTTCGCGCTCAAGGAATGGGTGCCAATCCACCTCGGCCCGCTCGACCTGTCGATCAACAAGGCCGTGATGTACCTGTTCCTGGCCTCGGCGATCAGCATCCTGTTCTGCGTGTTCGTCGTCCGCGGCGGCCTCAAGATGCGCCCGACCAAGGCCCAGAACGTCGTCGAGATGGCCTACCAGTTCGCCGAGGGACAGATCGCCAGGGCCACGCTCGGGCCGAAGGTGTTCCAGCGCTACTTCCCGTACGTCGCGACGCTGTTCATCTTCATCGCGGTCAGCAACCTGATCAGCTTCATCCCGCTGCCCGCGGGCGAGCACGCCTCGCTGTTCGGGATTCCCGACCTCGGCCTGTACGCCGCGACGGCGAACATCAACGTCACCCTGGCGCTCACGATCTGCACGTTCCTGATCTACAACTACGAGGGCATCAAGGCCCACGGGCCGATCGGCTACCTCAAGACCTTCATTCCGGGCGGGGACATCAACCCGTTCATGAAGGGCATCGTGTTCGCGTTGGAGCTGATGTCCAACGTCTTGCGGCTGGTGAGCCTCTCGGTGCGTCTGTTTGCCAACCTGCTGGCGGGCCACCTGCTGATCATCATGGCGGCCGGCTTCGCGGTGCTGCTCGGCAGCTTCGTGGGGGCCGTCGCGATTCCGTTCGGCTTGTTCTTCTACTTCTTCGAGTGGGTCCTGATCGCGGGACTCCAGGCGTTCATCTTCGCGATGCTCAGCGGCATTTACATCGGTTTCGCCGTCGAGTCCGCACACTGACCAAACACGAAAGGCACGTACGTGGCACTTGAAGGCAACATCGTAGATGCGGCGAAGGCGCTGGAGCTCGGCCTCGCAACCGGATACGGCGCGATCGGCCCGGGCGCCGGCGTGGGCTACCTGATGGGCAAGACGGTGGAGTCCGTCGCGCGGCAGCCCGAGCTTCGCGGCGAGATCATGGGGCTCATGTTCCTGGGTCTGGCCCTGACCGAGGCCATCACCTTCTACGCCCTGCTCATGGGCTTCGTCGCGTTCTTCCTGGTCTAGACGAATGACGGGTCTGTACCAGAGCCTCACGTTCGCCGCCGAGGCGGTGACCGGGGAAGAGTCGAACGAAAACCCGCTCCTCACAGGGAGCCCGGGGCTCATGATCTGGACGATCGTGATGTTCTTCCTGACCCTGTTCATCCTCAAGAAATACGTGTTCGGACCGCTCGGCGCGTCGATCGAGAAGCGCCGCACGGCCATCCAGCAGAGCATCGAGGACGCCGAGTCGAGCCGTGACGAGGCCGTCAAGCTGCTGGACGAGTACAAGGTCCAGCTGACCGAGGCCCGCAAGGAGGCCGACGAGCTGCGCGATCGTGGCCGCCGCGACGGCGAGCGCGAGCGCTCGTCGATCGTCAACGCCGCGGAAGGACAACGCGAACGCATCCTCGCCGACACGCAGCAGCAGGTCGACGCGCAGGGGCGCGCGGCGATGGCGTCGGTGCGCGACGACGTGGCCGAGATCGCCCTGGCCGCCGCCGAGAAGATCACCCGCAAGTCCCTGACCGACGACGATCACCGCCGCCTGGTCGAGGAGGCGCTGCAGGAGCTCGACCTGGCGAAGGGCACTTCCTAGCGTGGCGGTCGCCACCACCTACGCCGAGGCGCTCTACCAGGCCGCGGCCGAGCAGAACGCAGTCGATGACGTCAGCGCGGACCTCTCCGCGCTCGCCGACGTCCTGGGCGCCGACTCGGACGTGGCACGCGTCCTGCACAGCCCCAAGGTCGACGGCCGGGCCAAGAAGAGCGCGCTCGCCGCGCTCGCCGGCAGCGCCCACCCGTTGACGGTCAACCTGCTGCAGGTGCTCGTGGACCGCGGTCGCCTGGAGGAGTTGCCGGCGCTCGCGCGCGCGTTCGCCGAGCGGGTCGCCGCCGCCGAGGGCCGCCTCGCGGTTGAGGTGACCAGCGCGATCCCGCTCATGGACGGCCTTCGTGCCAAGGTCATCGAGCGCATTCGCGAGCAGACAGGCAAGACCCCCGAGATCACCGAGCGCGTGGACCCCGAGATCATCGGCGGCCTCGTGCTTCGCGTGGGCGGCGTGGTGACCGACGCATCCGTGCGCGGCCGCCTCGACGGCCTGCGCCGCAGCATTTCCGACGCATCCTGAACGACCCCCGAGCAAGGAACCGAGAACAGCCGATGGAGCTACGCCCCGACGAGATCACCAAGGTCCTGCGCCAGCAGATCGAGCAATACACGGGCACGATCGACACCGACGAGGTCGGCACTGTGCTGCAGGTCGGTGACGGTATCGCCCGCGTGCACGGCCTCGAGAACTGCGTCGCGCTCGAGATGCTCGAGCTTCCCCACGGCGTCACGGGCCTCGCGCTCAACCTCGAGGAGGACAACGTGGGCGTGGTCCTCCTGGGCGAGGACACGCTCATCAAAGAGGGCGACCCGGTGCGCCGCACCGGCAAGGTCATCCAGGTGCCCGTCGGCGAGGCCCTGGTCGGGCGCGTCGTGGATCCGCTCGGCAACCCGCTCGACGACCGCGGCCCGATCGCGACCGACCAGTTTCGGCCCGTCGAGTTCAAGGCGCCCGGTGTCGTGCAGCGCCAGCCCGTCAAGGAGCCGCTGCAGACCGGCATCAAGGCGATCGACGCGCTGATCCCGATCGGGCGCGGCCAGCGCGAGCTGATCATCGGCGACCGCGGAACCGGCAAGACGACGGTCGCGCTCGACGCGATCATCAACCAGAAGGGCACCGGCGTCATCTGCGTCTACATCGCCATCGGTCAGAAGGCCTCGACCGTGGCGCAGCTCGTGCAGCGCCTGCGCGACGCCGGGGCGATGGACTACACGATCGTCGTCGCCGCCACGGCGTCCGCGTCCGCGCCGCTCAAGTACCTGGCCCCCTACGCCGGCTGCGCGATGGCCGAGCACTTCACCTATGACGGCGGCCACGCGCTGTGTGTCTATGACGATCTCTCCAAGCAAGCCGACGCCTACCGCCAGCTCTCGCTGCTCTTGCGGCGCCCGCCGGGACGCGAGGCGTTCCCCGGCGACGTCTTCTACCTGCACTCACGCCTGTTGGAGCGTGCCTGCAAGTTGAGCGACGCGCTCGGCGGCGGCTCGCTGACTGCGCTGCCGATCATCGAGACCCAGGCCGGTGATGTGGCGGCGTACATCCCGACCAACGTCATCTCGATCACCGACGGACAGATCTTCCTGGAGAGCAAGCTCTTCTACCAGGGCGTGCGTCCCGCGGTGAACGTCGGCATCTCCGTGAGCCGCGTCGGAGGCAACGCCCAGATCAAGGCGATGCGCAAGGTCGCCGGCCGCATGAAGCTGGAGCTCG
>JBKKDD010000108.1:0-2527 GCA_046708705.1 Miltoncostaeaceae bacterium
AGCCGGCCCTCTGCTCACCGTGATCCGTCCCGCGACCCGGCCTCCCCATTTGCCACGATCCGCGCTGCCCGGTTGTCAGCGCACGGCAGGCACGTCACATCCAGAAACGCGTCACATCGTCCCGACATGGCGTTCCCAAGGAGCACTAGGGGGACGTCGTGCCGGTGAGGAAGCTGATCTTGCCGCTGGTCTCGAGAACCGCCCAGCGGACGTCGGCGATCGAGGCGATGTGCTGCAGTCTGGCCTCGGCCGTCAGCTCGTCGATGGTGATCCGCTCGCGCTTGAGGTTGCCCGCGATCGGCGTGCCGTTCTCGACCAGGACGATCGGCTCGCCCTCCAGGAGGGGACGCATCCGGCGAAAGCGGAAGCTGGCGTAGGAGAGCACGACGCTGAGCAGGCCGAACGTCGCGATGGCGAGCAGCGTTCCCGTCAGAGAGGCGTCGCTTTGGGTCACCCCTTGCTGGGCCAGGTCCCCGATGACGACCAGCAGGATGAGGTCGAACGGCTCGAGGGACCCGAGTTCCCGCCGCCCCACGACGCGGGTCAACATGAAGATCAGCAGGAACGCGACGGTCGCTCTGATCACGATGTCCATGGACGATCCTCCTTCGGCGTCGACGCGGTCACGGGTAGGTGACCACCGTGCGGTCCACCGAGGCGATCACCCGATCGCCGTCGCGCAGCACGACGTCCTGGGAGCGGATGCGTCCGAGCGTCGGGTTGACCTGGAACTGGATGTACAGCACGAAGACCTGGCCGGCCTCGATCGGGTCGAATTCCAACTCGAGCTTGCGGTCGACGCTGCGCTCCTCAGCCGGCGCGGGCTCGACGGTGTTGATGCTCGTGTCGTCGAGCCACCCACGCTCCAGGACGATGACCGGCGCCTCCAGGCGCGATTGCGCCAGGACCTCGAACCGCCCCTCGTAGAAGAGCCCCGCACGAAGATCGGTCGGCGCGATGACGGTCAGCTCTGCGCCGGGTCCGCGAGCCACGCTGCGGTGCACCTTCTGGCCGAACACGTTGAGCAGGCCGAGCACAAGGAACACAGCGAGGACCGCCAGGATGATGCGGCGCCAATGGACGTCGCCGGCCTTGCCGTCCAGGTCCCGGTGTCGTGCCAACTCGATCTGATCGGGAACCTGCACGTGGTGATCCACCTCATCCGGACGCGCGTGGAGGGCACCGCACGCCGCCGAGGCCCTGAGAGCACGAGACTGCGACGTACGTTCCCGCTCCAAGCGACGTCGAAACGCCCGCTCGACGCACTGATGTCCCGGCGTTGGGCTAGTTGCCGGGGGTGACGCGGTAGGCGTCGAAGACGCCTTCCACGTTGCGGAGGCTCGAGATCAGTGCGCGCAGGCCGTCCACGTCGCCGATGTCGACGGTGAAGCGGGTGCGCGCCATGCGGTCGTCGGTCGAGCAGAACGCGGCGACGATGTTTGCACCGGCCTCGGCGACCGCCCGCGACAGGTCCTCGAGCAGGCGGGGACGATCCCACCCGTCGACCGCGAGCTCCACGTTGAAGCTGCGCTTGGAGGGGCCCGTCCACGACACGGTGGTGAAGCGCTCCGGGCTTCGCTGGAGCGCCTTGGCGTTGGGACAGTCGTCGCGGTGGACCGTGATGCCGCGTCCCAACGAGATGTAGCCAAGGATCTCGTCGCCGGGTACCGGCTTGCAGCAGTTGGCCATGCGCACCAGGACGTCCGCGACGCCGTCGACCGAGATGCCGAGATCGCCCGAGGGGCTCGCGCTGCGGACCTTCTGATGGCGCTGCAGCTCGAGCGAGGCCTGCTCCTCGGCAACGGCCTGGCCCGTCTTGAGACGTGCGATGACCTTGTTGACCGCTGTTTGGACCGATGTGCGGCCCGATCCGATCGAGACGTAGAAGTCCTCGGCCTTCTTGAACCCCATCTCCTGGATGACCTCCAGAAGGAGCGGGGAGCCCGCGATCTTCTGGTTGGGCAACCCGGCCTTGCGCAGATGGTCCTGCAGCAGCTCCCGTCCCTGGTGCTCGGCGCCCTCGCGCTGCTCGCGCTTGAAGAACGCCCTGATCTTGGAGCGGGCCTTCCCGGTGGACACCAGGTTGAGCCAGTCGCGGGAGGGACCGCGCGGCGACTTGCTGGTCAGGATCTCGATGAAGTCCCCCGACTGCAGCTTGTGCGACAGCGGCACGATCCGGTCGTTGACCCGGGCGCCGACGGTTCGGTGACCGACATCGGTGTGGACGTCATAGGCGAAGTCGATCGGCGTCGCCCCGGCGGGTAGCGCGCGCACCTCGCCCTTGGGCGTGAACACGTAGACCTCGTCCTGGTAGAGGTCCGAGCGCAGCGTGTCCATGAACTCGCCCGGATCGCGCGTGTCCTTCTGCCACTCCATCATCCGCCCGAGCCACGCCAGCCGGCCCGCGTCGTCGCCGCGGTCGGTGTCCTTCTTGTAAAGCCAGTGGGCGGCGACGCCGAACTCCGCCGTCCTGTGCATCTCGCGGGTGCGGATCTGGATCTCGAGGGGATGCCCGGCAGTCCCGATC
>JBKKDD010000109.1:0-3281 GCA_046708705.1 Miltoncostaeaceae bacterium
GTATTGGGCCAGGAGATCGACCCGAAGGACATCCACATCGGCCCCAGCGACTACGTGCCGTGGTTGACCGACCGCAAGTGGGCGCACATCCGCCTCGAGGGTCAGGCGTTCGGGGATGTGCCGCTCAACATCGAGCTCAAGCTCGAGGTCTGGGACTCGCCGAACTCCGCCGGCATCGTCATCGACGCGGTCCGTTGCGCCAAGCTCGCCATGGACCGCGGCATCTCCGGCACGCTGGAGGGCCCGTCCTCGTACTTCATGAAGAGCCCGCCGGTACAGCACCCGGACGACGTCTGCCGTGAGCTGACCGAGACGTTCATCAGCGGTGAGTCCAACCGGGCGCTGACCGGCGAGGCCGTGGTTGAGGCCGAGCTTGAGGCAGCGCACGGCGTCGATGACGATGCCCGCCGAGTTGGGGGAGTCCCAGACCTCGAGCTTGAGCTCCATGTTCAGCGGCACGTCGCCGAAGGCCTGGCCCTCCAGGCGGATGTGCGCCCACTTGCGGTCGGTCAGCCACGGCACGTAGTCGCTCGGGCCGATGTGGATGTCGCGCGCGTCGATGTCCTGGCCGAGGACCGAGGTGACGGCGTTGGTCTTGGAGATCTTCTTGGAGGCAAGGCGCTCACGCTCCAGCATGTTTAGGAAGTCGGTGTTGCCACCGAAGTTGAGCTGGCTCGTGTGCTGCATCTTGACGCCGCGCTCGCGCATCAGGCGCGCGAGGGTGCGGTGGACGATCGTCGCGCCGACCTGGCTCTTGATGTCGTCGCCGATGACCGGGACGCCGGCCTCGGCGAAGCGTCGCTGCCAGTAGGGCTCGCGACCGATGAACACCGGCACGCAGTTCACGAACGCGCAGCCGGCCTGCAGGATCTGCTCGACGTACCACTTGGTGGCCTGCTCGGAGCCGACCGGCAGGTAGCTGACCACGACGTGGGTGTCGGTGTCCTTGAGCAGCTTGACGATGTCGGCGGTCGGGCCGGGGGCCTTGGTGATGACCTCGCTCAGGTACTTGCCGAGTCCGTCGTGGGTCATGCCGCGCTGCACGACGACGCCGGCCTTGGGCACCTCGGCGAACCGGTAGGTGTTGTTGGGCTCGGTGTAGATGGCCTCACCCAGGTCGCGGCCGACCTTGCGGGCGTCGATGTCGATGGCCGCCGTGAAGTTGATGTCGCTCACGTGGTAGCCGGCCAGGGTGGTGTGCATCAACCCCGGGACGAACTCGTCGTCCTTGGCGTCGCGGTAGTAGTGGACCCCCTGGACCAGGGATGACGCGCAGTTTCCGACGCCGATGATGGCGACGTTGACGGGACCCTTCACGGGTGACCTCCAGCAATTTGGTGTACGGCGATGACATTAGTGTACAGCACGCCGCGGACACGCGAGACCCTGACCGGTCAGCGGCGCCCGCGTGTATCGAGGGCCTGGCGTACGTGATGCACGCGCTGGATGACCGTCAGCACGGTCAGCACCGCCAGCACGTAGATCACGCCCTCCAGGAAGTGGTCGATCCACGCGAAGAACAGGCCCGTGCCGATCAGGAAGAGCCGCTCGGTCCGGCTCATCAGGCCGCCGCGGTTGTCGTCGATGCCGAGCCCTTCGGCCCGTGCCCGCGTATAGGAGACCAGGAACGAGGCCGTCAGCGCCACGAAGCAGGCGGCGAGCGCCACCTCCGCGCCGTCGCGGGCGAACACGACGCCAATCGATCCCAGCACCAGTCCCTCGGCCAGGCGGTCCAGCGTCGAGTCGAGGAACGCCCCGAATGTGGTGGCCCTCCCGGAGAGGCGGGCGACCGATCCGTCCAGCATGTCGCTCATCGAGCCGACGGTGAAGACCAGCCACGCCAGGATCCAGTGCTCCGTCAGGATCAGGGCGCACGACACCAGGACCAGCGTGAATCCCGCCACCGTGATGGCGTTGGGGCCGACGCCTCGGCGGACGAGGCTCCTGATGACAGGGCCGACGGCGCTGCGCGCCCCGTCGCTGATGCGCTGCCTGGGGGACGGGCGGTGGGGTTCGAGGTTCTCGCTGTGCGTGGAGATCGGCGGCTCGCGTTCGGTCGATGGAGGTGTCGCGGCGGGAGCGCGAACCTGGGACGTAGGATAGCTGCGCATGCGGATTCTCTCCTACCTGGGGTCCCACGGGCCCTGTGCCGGCGTCGTGGAGGGCGCGTCGGTCGCCCGGATCTCGGCCTCGGTGATGGACATCGTGGGGGGCGCTCCGATCACGCGGACCGGCGAATCGGTGCCGCTGGAGGGGCTCACGATCCTGTCGCCGCTTCGACCCGGAAAGCTCATCGGAATCGGCCTGAACTACCGCGATCACGCGGCCGAGACGGGCAAGCCCGTGCCGGAGATGCCGTTGCTCTTCGCCAAGATGCCGACGTCCGTGACCGGCCCCGCCGGGCCGGTGCGACTGCCCGCCTACACCGGTAAGCCCGACTTCGAAGGTGAGCTCGCCGTAGTTATCGGGTCGGTCGCTCGCGACGTCGCTGCCGCGGATGCGCTGGCGCACGTGTTCGGGTACGCGGTGATGAACGACGTGAGCGCCCGGGACGTCCAGCAGAGCGAGCCGCAGTGGGTGCGGGCGAAGGGGGCGGACACGTTCGCGCCGTGGGGCCCGTGGATCATGACCGCCGACGAGATCGACGATCCGCAGGCCCTGTCGATTCGTACCTGGCTGTCGGGCGAGCTCGTGCAGGACGGGACGACCGCCGACATGGTGTTCGGCGTGGCCGACCTGATTGCGTTCATCTCGGGGTCGATGACCCTGGAGCCCGGCGACGTCATCACGACCGGCACGCCCGCGGGAGTCGGGGTCGCCCGCACGCCGCCCCGGTTCCTGCGCGACGGCGACGTCGTACGCATCGAGATCGCTGGACTTGGGGTCATCGAGCATCCGGTCGTCGGCGCGTGAGCGGGTTCGCGCAGTTCACGCCGCTGATACTCCGGACCGCCGTGGTGTTTCCGCGCGGGATTTTGGGGACGCAGGCGCGTGCGTTCGCCGACGCGATCGTGGCGCGTGGCGCGCCGGAGGAGCTGGACGTGTTGCGGGCCGCGACCGCGGCCGCCCACTGGGAGGGGTTGCGGCTGGCGATGGGTGCCTCGCTGGAGCGCGCGGTCGGCGACGACCCGGACGCGACGGCGACGCGGGCGCTGGAGCTGACGTTCGAGGAGCGGCCGGATAACCCCTTCGCGCTCGCGCTCGCCGACGAGGCCGGCCGCTCGCTGGCCGCGGTCATCGAGCGTAACGCGGAGCGCCTGGGGGTACTGGAGCGCAGGCTC
>JBKKDD010000110.1:0-12340 GCA_046708705.1 Miltoncostaeaceae bacterium
CGCCCCGATCGGGCGGGCGCGACGCTTTAGCGGAGGGTGGTCACCGTCCGGGAGGCGGTGTGTCCGGGAGCGCCCCTGTACCCTCGGATGGCAATGCGGTATTTGGCAACGATCGTCGGCATGATGGTTCTCTCTGGCTGCGCCACGGGCGCGTCGCCGGTGTGGCAGCGAGGGACCGACGCCCCCGAGGGGCGGACGGAGGTGGCGGCTGCGGGGGTCGGCGGTCGCATCGTCGTGGCCGGCGGCCTGACGTTGGGAGGTCGGGCGAGTGCACGCGCCGATCTCTACGACCCGGCGGCAGACCGTTGGTCACGATTGCCGGATCTGCCCATCGCGGTGCATCACGCGATGGCCGCAAGCGACGGGCGGCGTGTGTTCGTGGTCGGCGGCTACGCGGCGCGGAACGCCTTGACGGGTGCGTCACGACGGGTATTTACGATCCGCCTCGGCGATCCCGCGTGGTCCGAGCTTCCGTTGCTGCCGGTCTCGCGCGCCGCGGGCGGTGCGGCCGTGGTGGGTGGGCGGCTCTACGTCGTCGGTGGGACGTTCGGGGCGAAGCCGCGTTTGGCCCGGCGGTCGTTTGCGCTCGACCTGCGGACGCGCCGCTGGACCGCGTTTCCGGGCGTGCCACAGCCGCGTGAGCACCTGGGAGCTGCAGCGGCCGGTGACCGGATCTACGTCCTCGGCGGCCGCAACGCGGCCCAGCGGTTCAAGTATGCGGATGCGTGGGATATCAGCGAGCGCCGCTGGATCCGCCTGCCCGACATGCCGACCGCCCGTGGCGGCACATCGGCCACCACGCGTGGCGGGCGGTTGGTCAGCATCGGCGGCGAGAGTGAACGTGGCACGAACCGCGAAGTCGAGGAGTTCGAGCCAGGCACCGGCAGGTGGCGACAGCTCGCGCCCCTGCCACAGGGTCGTCATGGCCTCGGTGTCGCAGCGATAGGTCCACGCCTTTTCGCCCTTATGGGTGGACCCACATCGGGCCTGTCGGTCAGCGCGGCGGTCTTTGTGTTCCGCTGATCTTCGTTCGAGCCCCATTCCGTCTCCAGGGCGGACGCGCGCCGGCTCAAACGGCGGCGCGTCTCGGGACGCAAACTCGGAGTCGGTCAGCGGGTACGCACGAACGACGACGCCTCCGGCATCCTCCAAGAAGTCGCTTCTGCTGTCGAGCGCGGCTGGTACGCTCGCACCCATCTTTCGGATCACGTGATCCAGGTTGGTCTGATCCGATCTTCGGGGGAAGGCGGGAACATGCGCGAAGGACAGTCCAACCGCACAGGGCTGGTCATCGCAGCCGGGGTTGTCGCGGCGGTGACGCTCGGATGGGTTGCGAGTGGATCCGGCGCGATCAAGAAGACGCCGGCGCCGGCCAGAGCGCTGGCGTCACTCGTGAGTCAGACAACCGCGGTGCCGACGACCGCCGTCGCCCCCGTGCAACGAGCTCGTCTGCTGACCCTTGCCCGGCGTGCTCGCGGGTCCCTCCGGTCGAATCCTTGCGCGTCAGTGCGACTCCTGACGAACTACCGAAAGGCCCTCAGGTCCACGCGTCTGCGCTCGTCGGTGCGTGGCAAGCTGCGGGCATCACTCCACCGTCGCCTCGCGACGCTCGGGTCGTCATCGATGACGACAAGTCGCAGCCTGCTGCGGTTGAAGTCGACCACGCGATGTGGCGGGGGCGTGGCCCCGAGCGACCTCGCCGCGACGACGCTCAGGATTCTCGAAAGCGATGAGAACGGCATGAAGGTGCGGGTCAGCCTGCCTCAGCTGCAGTTCGTACCCGAAACCGTCGGTGGGAAGCAGTACACGAAGCTGGTCGCCCCGAACACCGACGCGCCAGGCCCTGCCGGCTCACCCGGTATCCCGATCACAAGCCAGGACCTTGGCGTGCCCGACGGCGCGACGATCGAGGTCAAGACGAGCAATGTGAAGTCGCAGACGATCGACGGCGTCGAGGTGTTCCCGATCCAGCCCGTACCCGTCGATGCGACGTCGCCGTCGGTGTCGCCTCCGCCCAACTTCCATGGTCCGATCTTCAACGCGAAGCGCTTCAAGATCGACAACAAGGCGTACGGTAAGAGGGGATTCGTCCCGCCTCGGCCCGCCGCCGGCATCCTCATCGGGCAGATCCGTGACCTCAACATCGGCTCTCTGCGGGTTCCGACCGCGCAGTACGATCCCGTCGCCGACAAGCTCAAGGTCCTGACCTCCGTCGATGTGGAGGTGGACTTCACGGGTGGCCCGAAGACCTTCAGCGACCAGCTCGGGTCGCCGTGGGAGACCGCGCAGAACCGTATCGCGGACGGGCTCATCAACGTGGCGGTGATCAAGAAGACCAAGCGCCCGATTGTCGTCCAGCCGTGTGGTGAGGAGCTTCTCGTCATCACCAACCCGGCGACGCGGACCGCAGCCGACACGTTCGCGGTCGCAAAGCGCGGGATGGGCTACCTGACGTCGGTACGCGAGACCGGCGCCCTTGCCGGTCAGATCGGTACCACGGCGGCACAGATCCAGGCGTTCATCCGCGGCCGGCTCACCAGCGTCCTGTGCATCCGGCCGAGCTACGTGACGATCATCGGCGACGACGAGTTCGTGCCGACGTTCACCGCGACGCCGGGCGGGATCCCATCCGACAACCCATACTCGACGAAGAACGACGCTGACGAGTTGCCCGACGTCGCCGTCGGGCGGATCTTTGGCAACGACCTGGCACAGGTCAACCAGGCGATCGCGAAGATCCTCACGTACGAGACGACGCCTCCTGCCGGACCGATGCTGACGCGCGCGCTGATCGCGGCCCAGTTCCAAGACACCGACGCGGAGGGCGAGGTCAACGACGGTCGTGAGGATCGGACGTTCATCCAGTTCGCCGAGACCGTACGCAACGGCCTTGTCGGACGCGGGGTCGCCGTCGACCGCATCTACGACGACAGTCCCAACACCAACCCGTTGAAGTTCCACGACGGCACCGACCTGCCGGCGTCGCTCAAGAAGCCGACGTTCGCGTGGGACGGCGACGGCGCGGACGTCACCGCGGCATGGAACGAGGGGCGCTTCATGGTCGTCCACCGCGACCACGGCTGGTCGGATGGTTGGGGTCACCCGTTGTTCACGACGGCGGACGTCGATCTGCTGACGAACGGCGCGAACCTGCCGGTCGTCCTGAGCATCAACTGCTCAAGTGCCGCCTACGACTACGACGAGACGTCGTTCGCCCAGAACGCGCTGACCAAGGCCGACGGCGGCGCCGTCGGGGTGTTTGGCGACACGCGCGACTCGCCGTCGTGGCACAACTCGCAGATCGCACTCGGCTTCGTCGATGCGCTCCTGCCGACCGTGCTCAGTGGCGAGGGGCCGGCGACCAAGCAGCGCACCGGCGACGCGCTCGTGCTCGGCAAGCTCCGGCTCGCCGGACTCGCGCCGCCGTCCGGCCCCGGCATCGTCGGCGGGGACGGCAACACCCGCATCGAGCTCTACCTGTGGCACTACTTCGGCGACCCGACGATGCAGATGTGGGGAGGCGGCAGCCCGCCGATCACCTTCGACCCCAACATCTTCAAGGCGACCTTCAAGAAGTTCGTGCCGCCGAGCCCCGGCGACCCGCCCCCATTCCTTGTCGAGATCACCCTCCCACCCGGGCTCGCGGGCCAGCCATTCAGCCTGCTGCGTAACGGCCAGGTGATCGGCAAGGCGATCGCGGGCGCCGACGGGACGCTCCAGGTGCCGGCCCTCTTCAACGATGGCCTCCCAGCCCCGGGCGAGCTGAGGGTCGCGCTCGAGGCCGACGGCGCGGCACCCGTCCAGTTCGGCGTCGACGGGCTGACGGGGTTGACGCAGACCTGTCCGTCGAACGTGGCGTTCAACCCGCAGGGGTTGACGAACATCACGGTGACCGGCAACCTCGCGGGTGCGCCGGCAGGGTCGACGGTGGTCGCGACGTTCCAGGCGCCTTCCACGCCGAACGGGACACCCCCGGCCGAGACAGTGAGCGCGACGACCGATGCGCAGGGCAACTGGACTGCGACACTGGCCACGATGAACCGTCAGTACCTGGGCAACACGACGGTTGCGTCGAGCTACGCGGGGACGCCGCAGATAGTGGGATCCTCGGCCGGTCCGTGCACGATAGTGGTGGCAGTGGTGGCCTGACCGGTCTAACTGAACGAAGGCCTAGGAGTGCCCGGCGGGCACCTGTGGATTCATCCGGAAGATATGACGACGGCGGCCCAGAGGCCGCCGTCGTTGTACCTGGTAGAAGCCTACGAAGCCCCACGCGCCGACAACCGGCTACCCCTGCGCGCAGATCGCGAACACGCGAGCAGTTGTGGCACCTGTATTGCCAGCCGGATTCACGAAGACCCCGCGCCAGCTATCGAAGCCCTGTCCGCTCTCCGGCAGCCCGTTCGGCGCCCCTGTTAGAAACGGCCGCGAGACGGTCACGCTGATGTCGGTCGAACCGCTGTCGAGGATCGTGGTTCCTCCGCCGATGATCCTCGTGCCGGCGGGGCAGGTTGCGAGCGCTGGAGCGGTTGCGGCGTCGGCCAACGGCACGTCGGTGCGCTGGACGGTGATCGCGCCGACGACGCCCGGCGCGCCCGGGATGCCCGGAATGCCCTGGACACCCTGGTTGCCCTTGAGCGCGATCTGGGCAGCCGCGCTGAGATCGGCGGCCTGCAGGCTTCCGTTCGCGACCTTGGCCGAGTTGACGGCGTTGTTGTTGATCTTCGCTCGCTTCACGACGTTGTTGGCGAGGTCCGCGGTCTTGACCTCACCGTTCTTGATGTGCACGCTCCGGACCTGGTTGAGCGTGACGCCTGCGTAGGCGCCGCCGCTCAGGGCGATGAAGAGCGCGACCATCGCGACGATCATCGACGGCGACGGCTTCTTCCATTTCACTGGGTTCATCGTTCGGAGACCTCCCCTTGAGTTTCGAGGCCGAACGACCTCGACCGGGCGATTCTCCCGACAGGCTCGGGCGAAGGTGATCCGCATACCGTCAGCCTGCGTCCCGGTTGCTCATCAATTCCGCACGATGCGGGAGATCCGCGCCTCTGGGGGATCGAGTCTCTGCCGCGTGTCAGTCCAGGGCGGCGAGGCGCTTGGCGGCCCAGTCTCGCCAGCTCTCCGCCAGGCCGGGGGCGGCGACCAGGCGCTCGATTGCGGCGCGGTCGTCCTGGCCGCTGACGTAGGTGGCGTGGAACTCGGCGATGGTCAGCGAGGCCTCGGCGCGCGCGACGATCTCGAGGTCGTCGCCGGTGCCGATCTCGCCCTCGTCGAGCACGCGGAGGTAGAAGCCCATGCGGTTCGCCTCGCGGAAGCGGGCGGGGAAGCGGTGGTCGCCCATCCGGATGCCCAGCTTGAAGCACGGCTCGCGCGGGGTCGTCACCTGGACCAGGGCCTCGCCGATCCGGAGGGTGTCGCCGACGCTGACCGCGCCGTCGTCCACACCGGTGACGGTCAGATTCTCGCCGAACTCGCCCGGCTGGAGCGAGTGCCCCAGCTCAGCCATCCACCAGTCATAGTAGTCCTGCGAATACACGTAGGCGGCCATGTCGGGGCCGCCGTGGACCGTCGGGTCGGCCTGGCCGTCGCCCGCAAGCCCCGTTCGGGTGAGCCGAACCCGCCCCTCGACGGGGTACTTGAAGATCCCCGTGCTGATCATGTTCCCGCGGTAGGGAACCTGCGTCGGTCGCCCGACATTGACGGAGACGACGCGCTCAGCCACCGTGCGGCGGATCGACGTCGATGGGCTCCTCCAGCGAGTGGAACGCGACGCCGGTCAGGAGCTTGGGGAAGAAATAGGTGGACTTCTGCGGCATGGTCTCGCCGGCCTCGGCCACGTCGGTGACGGCGGCCTTGGGCATCGGGCGCAGGATCAGCGCAGCCGCGACCTGGCCGGTGGATCCGAGCGTCCACGCCTCGGCGGTGTCCTTGGTGTACGTCAGGAGGCCGTCGTGGGCCAGGGCCGCCTGATCCTTGCCGAACGCGCGTCTGAGGATCCGCTCCTCCAACACCGCGACGTCCAGCTCGGCCGCGGGCGAGGCGCCGCCGGTGGGCTCGCCGGACAGGATCCACGCGCCCCGCGACGTGACCAGCCCGAAGGCCGGGGCGTCCGGTGAGGTCGCGGCGAGCGCGTCCCGCAGCGATGCCTCGTCGGTCACGGGCGTCGCGGTGAACGCCGCGTCGGCCCCGTCGGGCCACTCGGCCAGCAGGCGGTGGGTCGGCAGCACGACGAGGCCCGGGTCCTCGATCGCGGTCAGCCCCATCATCACCCAGTCGTGCGGGCCGTCGCCGTCGCCCGCGGCGCGGCGCTCCTGGCGGTAGCGAACCGCCGTCTCGTACCGGTGGTGGCCGTCGGCGATCAGGATCCAGCGGCCGGCCATGGCGTCCGTGACGGCGCCGCAACGCACCGGGTCGTCGATCCACCAGAACCGGTTGATCGTCCCGTCGCGTCCGACCGCCTCGGCGTGCGGCTCGCCCGTCACGCCCAGCGCCGTCCACACCGCCCCCGCGTCGTCGGGGTAGATCCCGTACACCGGCGAGATCTGCGTGCGCGCGCCGTACAGCAGCCGCAGGCGATCCTCCTTGGGCCCCGCGTGAGTGCGCTCGTGCGGCCGGACCACGCGGTCCTCGTACGGCGTGACGCCGACGGTGGCGAGCACCACCGTGCGCTCGTGGGTCGAGCCGTCGTCCAGCGTGAACGTCTGCGTCCACGCCACGATGCCCGGCGCTGCGGCGCGCTCCAGTATCCCGACCCCTTCCCAACCGTCGATCAGTGCGCCGACGAGGTCATATGAGAGCTCGGGGACCTCCAGCCGCACGGCGTTCTCCGGGCTCGCCGCGAGCAGGTCCCGCCGCTCGGCGTCGTCGATGACGTCATAGGGCGGGCAGACGAGCCGGTCGAGTGCCCCCGCGGCATCGCCGTATCTCAGTGCGCGGAAAGGTCTGACGTCGGCCACGGGAGCGATCGTACCCGACGCACCGCGGCATGTCCGCCGCGTCTGCGCGTACCATCGACAGATGGTCCTGGACGGTCTCACCGACGAGCAGCGCGAGGCGGTCACCCACCCCGGTGGACCGCTGCTGGTCGTCGCCGGCGCGGGCGCGGGCAAGACGCGCGTGCTCACGCACCGGCTCGCGTGGCTGGTCGACCAGGGCACCGATCCGTCCGAAATCCTCGCGCTCACGTTCAGCTCGCACGCGGCCGAGGAGCTGCGCGCACGGGCGGAGTCCCTGCTGGGCCGGGCGCACGAGACGCTGCGGGTTTCGACGTTCCACGCCTTCGCGGGTGAGCTTGCCCGCGTGCAAGGTGTCGATCACGGCCTGCTGCCGCCCGCGGTGTGGGCGACCGAGGAAGACCGCGCGCTGATGCTCCTGGAGCGCATCGGCGAGCTGGACCTGATCGCCCACGACCTGCGCGGCGACCCCGGCCGCGTGGTCGGCGAGATCCTGCGGCGCATCGACCGCTGTAAGAACGAGCTGGTCGGAGCCGATGACTTCGTCGCGTTCGCCGAGCACGCCCTGCAGAACGCGTCGACGTCCAAGGAGAAGCGCGAGCGCTTGAAGGACCTGGAGTTCGCCCGCGCATACCGCGCCCACGACCGCTACCTGGCCGAGGCGGGCATGGTCGATTACGGCGAGGCGATCGTGCGGGCCCTGGGGCTCATGCGCACCAACGCCGACCGGCTGGCCGCGGTGCGCGAGGTGACGCGCCACGTCATGATCGACGAGTTTCAGGACACCGACCATGCCCAGGCGCAGCTTCTGTACCTGTTGGCCGACACCGCCGAGAGCGTGGTGGCGGTGGGCGACGACGACCAGGGCATCTACCGGTTCCGGGGCGCCTCGACCAAGAACATCGCGGACTTCAGGGCCCGTTACCCCGCCCGTCGCGAGATCAAGCTGGAGCGAAACCACCGCTCCACCCAGGCGATCCTGGACGCTGCGCACGCGGTGGTCAGCCGGGTTCCGGAGCGGGCCGAGAAGCGTTTGGTCGCCCGGGACGACGCCGAGGGGCCGATACCCGCCTTCTGGGTGGCTCCGGACGAGGACGGCCAGGCCCGCGCGGTCGCCGAGGAGATCCTGCGGCTCGCCGAGGCGGGGACGCCGCTGGAGGAGCAGGCGATCCTGATGGACGCCGTGCGCACCGAGTCGCCCGCCATCGTGCGCGCCTTGGAACAGGCGGGCATCCCGCATCAGGTCCACGGTGGGCTGGGTCTGTTCGAGCGGCGCGAGGTCCGCGAGACGCTCGCATGGCTGCGCGCCCTGACCGACCCGCACGACGCGCAGGCCCACTTGCGCCTTGCGGCCGACCCGGCCCTGGCACTGCCGTGGGGCGAGACCGCCGATGCCGTCGCCGTCGCCGCGGCCGCGGGCGTCCCGATCACCGGCGCCGTGCTGCATGTCGCCGGGGGGGCGGGGAGCCCCTTCGCGATCGCGCTGGACGCGGTCGGACCGGCGGTCAGCGGGCCCGCCGAAGACTTCGTCCGCGAGGTGCTGGACCGCTCCGGCTTGCGACGGCGTGCCCTGGCCCTGGGCGGCGCCGAGGGCGCGTCGCGCCTGGCCGGTCAGGCATCGCTGGAGCGTCTGGCCATCGACATCGCGCGGCGCGACGCCGCGCTGGACCCCGCCGGGCTGGTGCGCCGTCTGGTCGGCCTGTCAGAGGTCGGCCACCGGGGGCGCATCGAGCGTCCGGCCGCCCGGACCGGAGTGCAAGTCTCCACGATCCACCAGAGCAAGGGCCTCGAGTTCGACGCCGTGTTCTTCGTCGGGCTCGTGCATTCGCGCATGCCGGGCCGCGACCGCCGCCAAAGCGACATCCCGGACGAGCTCCTGCCCGAGACGATCCAACGCGGTCGGGACGCCCACGTCGCCGAGAAGCGTCGGTTGGCGTACGTCGCCATGACCCGCGCCCGCCGTCACCTGGTCCTGACCACCTACGACATGGGCGAGCGCTCGCGACAGCGCCCCTCCCAGTTCTTCGACGAGGCTCGCGAGATGACGGGCGACCCCGACCCGCAGGCGGTCGGCACCGGGACGAGCGCGGCCACGCTGCGCGAGGTGGGCGATGCGCGCGAGACGCTGGAGCTGGCGGGCCAGGCGGCTGCGGGCGCCCTCGCCGCGGGCACCGCGGATGCCGACGTGCTGATCGCGCAGGCCCAGGCGGCGCTGGGCGAGCTGCTCGCGGTGCGGGCGCGGGCCTTGACGGCGTCGCCCGATCCGGTGATCGCACTGCCGCCGGTGTCGACCGCCCCCCCGGCGATCGACATCTCGCCGAGCGATCTGCAGACCTATCGCACCTGCCCGCTGCGCTTTCGGTTCGTGCGCGTCGATCGGATCCCGTCGCGAGACCGTCCCGGTGGCAAGATCGGCACCGCCGTGCACCTGGCGCTCGAGGCCCAGTACCGGCCCGGGGGATCCGGTGGCGACGGGCAGGCGCTGGTCGGCCGGTTCGAAGGGCAGATGACCAGGCTCGGGGTCGCTCACACCCCCGAGGGCGAGCAGGCCCTCCGCCGCGGGCGCGAGCAGCTCCCCCAGTATCACGAGCGGGTCATGAAAAGCGGCGCGGCGCCCGCGGGCGTCGAGCGCAAGTTCACGCTGCCCCTGGGTCGTCACACCCTGCGCGGTCGGGTCGACCGCATCGACCGCCACCCCAGCGGTGGGTTCCAGCTGATCGACTACAAGAGCGGGCGGCCGCCGGGAATCGGCGGCGTCGGCGACGAGGACCTGGTGCTCGCGCTGTACATCGCGGCGGCGCAGGCGAGCGGCTCCAAGATCAACGGCGCCCGCTTGGAGTACGTCCTGGACGGGGATTCCCGGATCTTCGACCCCGATCCGCCCGAGCTCGCGACCCTGGTCGAGGATGCGCGGCGGCTCGCCGACGGCGCCGCATCCGGTCGGTTCGAGCCTACCCCCGGATGGCACTGCGAGTCCTGCGACTTCCAGCTTCTGTGCCCGGCGAGGGATCGATGAGCAGCAACGTCTCGGCGCTCGAGATCGGCCAGCCGGTCGAGGGCGTGTACGCCGTGCGCAAGAAGGAGCGGCGGCTCTCGCGGCAGGGTGACCCCTATCTGGTGCTGACCCTCGCCGACGCCAGCGGCGCCATCGGCGCGTTCGTGTTCGACCAGCCCGATTTCTTCGCGGCGCAGTTCGACACCGGTGATCGGGTGCGGGTGGCCGGACAGGTCATCCAGCGGCAGGGACGGCCGGTGGTGCGCGTGCGTCACATTCGACCCGCCGGTGACGAGGTCGGCGCCGAGGAGTTCCTGCCTCGGAGCCATCGCGAGCCCGACGAGCTCATGGGCTTCGCCGTCCACCTGGCGAGCGAGATCGCCGACCCGAAGCTCGCCGCGCTGGTCATGGCGGTGCTGGAGGATCCGGAGCACGCGCCCGGGTGGTTGACCGCTCCGTGTACCCGCTCGGGCCATCACGCCTACCAGGGCGGGCTGCTGGAGCACACGGTCGGCGTGGCCTCGCTTGCCCAGACCCTCTGTCAATGGCACCCGCGCCTCGACTCCGACCTGCTGGTGACAGCCGCGCTGGTTCACGACGTCGGCCACATCCGCGGCTGGCGCCTTGCGGCGACGTTCGAGCCGACCGAGGAGGGGCGGCTGCTGGGGCACGTCGCGATCGGGCACGGCATCGTGGACGGCGCCGCGCGGCGCGCGGGACTCGGTGCCGACCAGCGGCTCGCGCTGCTGCACGCCATCGGCTGGCACCACGGTCCACCGGCCGGTCAGGGGCCGGGCGGGGCCGGCCCGGAGGCGCTGGCGCTGTGGCGGATCAACAGCCTGGAGACCGGGGTCAAGTCGCGTCTGGAGGGACCGGGACCGATCGACGACTGAGCCTTAATGACCTTCCGACAACGTCGTCACCGCACGCCATGTGACACGGATTTCCTGGTCAGACGTTGAAGCGGATCTGCATGACATCGCCCTCTTGGACGACGTAGTCCTTGCCTTCCATGCGGACCTTCGCGCGTTCGCGAGCCTTTCCGAACGAGCCCGCGGCGACGAGCTCGTCCCAGGCGACGACCTCGGCGCGGATGAACCCACGCTCCATGTCCGAGTGGATCTTGCCCGCGGCGCGGTCGGCGGTCAGGCCGCGCGTGATCGGCCAGGCGCGTGCCTCGGGCGGGCCCGAGCCGGTGAAGAACGTGACGAGGTCGAGCAGCCGGTAGGCGGCGGCGACCACGGCGGGCGCGCCACGCTCGTCGCCCAGGCCGAGCTCGTCGGCGAGCTCCTCGGCCTCGGCGGGATCCATGGCCGCGAGCTCGAGCTCCACGCCCACGGGAAGCGCCATCGCGAGGGCCCCTTGCGCCTGCGCGTGCGCGACCACGTCGGCGGGCGGGTCGCCCGGATCATCCGTGTTGACCAGGTACAGGACCGGCTTGGCGGTCATCAGGCCCATCTCGACGGCGAGCTCGACCGCCTCCGGGTCGGACGCCAGGCGCGCCGCCCGCCCCTCGTCCAGCATCGCGGCCAGCGTCGCCAGCAGGCCGAGCTCGCCCTTCGCGTGGGCATCGCCGGTCCGCGCGGCCTTGGCGGTCTTCTCTTCACGCCGTCCCAAAAGCTCGCGGTCGGCGAGCGCCAGCTCCAGGTCCACGGCCTCGAGATCCCCGACCGGGTCGATCCGCTCCAGCGGGTGGCCGACCTCCGCGTTCGCGAACGCGCGCACCACGTGGATCAGCGCGTCGACCTCGCGCAGCCGTCCGAGGGCCTGTCCGCCGAGGCCCTCGCCACGGCCGGCGCCGGCGGCGAGACCAGCGATGTCCACGACCTGCACCTGGGCGCACACCCTACGCGGGATGTCCTGGATGTCGGCGATCGCGTCGATTCGCGGATCCGGCACGTCCGCCGCGCCCTTGCGGGGCTCGCGGGTCGAGTACGGGTACGCGGCGACCTCCGCCTCGTCACCGGTGATCAGGTTGAACAGAGCGGTCTTGCCGGAGTTGGCGAGACCGACGAGGCCGAGTTCCACGAGGCGGCAGGTTAGCCTACGGGCCACATCCATCTCGAAAGGCACCGCATTGGCAGACGTGACGGCCCCCCTGGCGGCCAGGCTCGACGACGACATGAAGGCGGCCATGCGCGCCGGCGAGAAGCAGCGCCTCGGCGTTATCCGCAGGGCACGCGCGGCCATCAAGAACGCCGAGATCGCGGCGCGCGCGCCCCTTGACGAGGCCGCCGTCGAGAAGACCCTGCGCGGAATGGTCAAGCAGCACCGCGAGTCCATCGAGCAGTACGAAGCCGGCGGACGGACCGACCTGGCCGATACCGAGCGGGCCGAGCTCGCCATCCTGGACGGGTATCTGCCCGAGCAGCTCGACGAGGCCGCCATC
>JBKKDD010000111.1:0-4113 GCA_046708705.1 Miltoncostaeaceae bacterium
CATCCGCGCGGTCGAGAAGTTCGACTACCGGCGCGGGTTCAAGTTCTCGACGTATGCGACCTGGTGGATCCGCCAGGCGGTCAGCCGGGCGATCGCCGACAAATCCCGCACGATCCGGATTCCCGTGCACATGGTGGAGAAGCTCAACCAGGTGGTGCAGGTGGAGCGCCAGCTCGTGCAGCGCGTCGGAAGGGAGCCGACCGTCGCGGAGATCGCGCGCGAGCTCGACCTGATGCCCGATGAGGTACGCGAGATCCAGCGCATGGCCCTGGCGCCGATCAGCCTGGAGCGACCGGTGGGAGACGAGGAGGCCGAGGTCGGCGACTTCGTCGAGGACGAGCGGGCCCCATCCCCCTTCGACGAGGTCTCCGAGTCCCTTCGCCACGAGACCGTCCGACGGGCGGTGGCGAGCCTGCCCGAGCGCGAGCGACGGGTGATCGAGTTGCGCTTCGGCCTGCGCGGCGATCAGCCGTGCACGCTCGAGGAGGTGGGCCGGACCTTCGGCGTCACCCGCGAGCGCATCCGCCAGATCGAGAACAGCACGCTGCGCAAGCTGGGCGCGATGCCCGAGGCGCAGGCCCTGCGCGGCTCGGTGGGCTGAGGCTGGTTCCCCACCGCCCCTCGCAGCGCGGAGGACGGTGAGCTCAGCGGGAACTCAGCCTCAATCCGTCGGTCAATCGTGGATGCGGGGCTGAGCCTCAATCCGTCGTCCCTCGCGGCGCGGATGCGCCCGGATCGCCGTCGCCGCCAGCAAGGCCTGTCAATCGCCACACGGTCTCCTGCGTCAGGCTGCCGTCCGCGTCGATGGGGGAGGGCGGCTCAGGTGGCCGGTGCCGGACCAGCGCGCCGCCACGACGTCGCGGCGACGGCGAGGCCGCTCGCCCCGGTCGCCATGGCGACGGCGACGATGGCGCCGCCGCCGGATGTGATGTCCGTGCCCACGCCGGCGATCAGGGCGCCCGCAACGAAGCCGATGTCGCGCCAGAACCGGTAGACGCCCACAGTCGTGGCCCGGTCGCGGGGCGCGACCGCATCCGACACGGCTGCCAAGAGCGTCGGGTACACCATGGCCGTGCCGGCGCCGAGGGCCACTGCCGCCGCGAGCGACGGTCTGAACGCGCCACCGCCTGCCGCGAGGAGCGCGAGCGCCCCTGCCTGGACCCCCATCCCGGCCACGATCAGCGGCTTCCGTCCGGCGTGGTCGGACGCCCATCCGGTCGCGAGCTGGCCGGCGCCCCACACCACCGGGTATGCGCCTGCGACGATCGCGATCTCTCGCACCCCGGCCCCGGCGGCCGCCATGTACAGGGGGGCGAGCCCCCACGCGAGGGCGTCGTTGAGGTTGTTGACAAGGCCCGCCTGGCTGCAGGCCCGGAGCACCGGGTCGCGCAGGCTCACCAGACGGAACGCCTCGGTCAACCGGAGGTGCGGGTGGGGGCCACCTGCGTGGTCGCGCTGCTCGAGGGCGACATGACCGGCGGTGTCGCGCACGGCTGCGATTGACGTGACGAGGCCGAGCGCCGCGATTGCCATTGCGCCGACCCAGACCACCGAGCGCGGCGCGAGGGACCCCGCGAGCGCGCCGCTGGCGAACGCGCTCGCGGCGACGCCGAGGTAGCCGGCAGCCTCGTTCAGCCCGAGGGCGAGGCCTCGTCGCTTCGGGCCGGCCAGGTCAATCTTCATCACGACCGTCATCGACCATGCCAGGCCCTGGTTGACGCCGAGCAGCACGTTCGCCGCGACGACCCATCCCCACGAAGGTGCCAGGGCCACCATGGGCGCGACCGGAAGCGCGACGACCCATCCGGTGACCAGCAGGCGCTTGCGTCCCAGCCGCTCGGCGAGCGCGCCCGCAGCGAGGTTGGTGACCGCCTTCGCGGCGCCGAAGGCGACGATGAACGCGAGGATCGCCGCACGGGAGCGCAGCCCGAAGTCGCGCTCCCCGACGAGTGGCAGGACCGTTCGCTCGAGGCCGACCATCGCGCCCACCAGCACGTTGACGCCGATGAGCAGCCCGAACTGGGCGGCGTTCGCGCGAAGCCCGAGCTGTACCGCCCGGTCAGGCAGTGAGAGCGCTGCCACGCCTGTTCGCCGCGACGATCGCCGCCTGCCGGGGCGGCCGGTCGGGCATGTCGCGAAGAAGCTCCTCGGTGAACCGCTCGGGCTCGTCGATCGCCAGCATGCGGTTGCGGGCGCGTTCATACCCCACCGACGAGATCGGGTTCCCCGACAGCGCCCGCCCGCACACCGAGCCGCCGAAGTGACTCGGGTAGACCACGACGTGATCGGGGAGCGCCATCAGGCGCTGGAGCGATCCGTGCAGCAGTCGCGCCTGGGAGGCCGGGTCTCCGGCCACGTGGAGATCCGGTCGTCCGACGTCGCCGACGAGCAAGGAGTCGCCGGTGAACACGAGCCAAGTCTCGTCGCTTCCGCGGCTGAGATCCGCGACCGCGTATGCATGGTGGGCGGGCGCGTGGCCCGGCGTGGCGATGGCCGTCACGATCGTGTTGCCCAGCTCGACGCGGTCCCCGTCGGCCAGGGCGTGATGCTCGAACGCGATCCCGGATCCGGCCGGAAGGTACGGCGCCGCCCCGGTCCGGACGACCAGCTCCGGAAGCCCGGAGACGTGGTCGGCCTGCACGTGGGTCTCGAATACCGCCGTGATCGGCGAGCCGATGGCCTCCGCCGCGCTGAGATACGCATCGACCAGGTCGGCGTGCGGGTCGACCACGGCCAGCATGCGGTGGGTGGTGCAGCCGAACAGGTAGCTGGCACACGAGGTCTCGTCGTTCAGGAACGGGCGGAGCACCATCGCAAATCCCTCCTTCGGTCGCGCAGCGTTGGAGCACCGAGCAGGCAGGCGTCCTTGACATATTCAATCAGTCAATTGATAATGTAAACGATGAGAGATCGATTGCGCAAGGACGTACTGTTCGAGGGCTTCGCCCGGATGGGCAAGGCGCTCGCGAGTCCCCGCAGGCTCGAGGTGATCGAGCTCTTGGCCCAGGGCGAGCGCTCAGTCGACCAGCTCGCCGAGGCGACGGGTCTGTCGGTGGCGAACACGTCGCGGCACCTGCAGCTGCTCCGGATCGCCGGCATCGTGGAGAGCCGCCGGGACGGGGCCCGGGTCCTCTACCGGCTGGCCGGCGACGAGGTCCTGCGGCTGTGGCTCGCCCTCCGCGACGCCGCCGCGGCGTGCCTTGGCGACGTGGAGCGCGCGGCCCGCGACTATCTCGGCGACGATGTCGAGGCGATCGACCGCGACGAGCTCCTGACCCGTATGCGCGGGGGCGATGTCGTGGTCGTCGATGTGCGCCCCCGGATCGAGTTCGAGGCCGGTCACATCCAGGGGGCACGATCGATTCCGATCGCGGAGCTCGAGGAACGCCTCGCCGAGCTTCCGGCCGATGGGCAGATCGTCGCCTACTGCCGGGGCCCCTACTGCGTGTATGCCCACGAGACGGTCCGGCGACTGCAGGCTGCCGGGCGCCGGGCCGTGCGCCTCGACGGGGGCTGGCCGGAATGGCGGCTCGCCGCGCTGCCCGCGACGGTCGGCGAGAGCGCACCTGTTTCTGTGCCCAGGCGCCAGGACCCACTCAGGAGGAAAAGGTGAGCACCAAGGTCGATATCGACGTCGGCGAGCTTCGTCGCGTCGTCACCGAGATGTACAGCTGCGTGTCGGCGGAGCCCGACCGCGACTTCCAATTTCCCACCGGGCGCGCCTGGGCACTCGACCTGGGCTATCACCCCGACCTCGTCGCGCGGGTGCCCGAGGGGGCGGCGGAGAGTTTCGCCGGCGTCGGCAACCCGTTCTCGCTCGGGGCGCTCGCGAGCGGCGAGACTGTACTCGACCTCGGTTGCGGAGCGGGGACCGACGTGTTCATAGCCGCGCAGATGGTGGGTCCCCGGGGGCGTGTCGTGGGCATCGACATGACCGCAGCGATGGTCGCAAAGGCCCTGCAGAACGCCCGGACGATGGGAGCCGACAACGTCGAGATCATCGAGGGCCAGGTCGAGCAGCTGCCGCTCCCCGACGGCTCCGTCGATGTCGTCATCTCCAACGGTGTCATCGACCTCGTCCCCGACAAGGACGCGGTGTTCGCCGAGATCCTC
>JBKKDD010000112.1:0-9608 GCA_046708705.1 Miltoncostaeaceae bacterium
CCACAAGACCGTGTCGGTCTCGCGCGTCTACGTCCCGAACGAGTACGTCGTCTACCTGTCGCCGTCCGACCGCGACCGGTTCGCGTCGTTCGAGGCGTCGCTGACGACCGAGCTCGGCGTCTACCTAACCGAGCGCGCCCGCCACGAGGGCTTCACCCTGCTGTCGCCGCCCAAGGTGACGCTGGAGGCCGACACCGACCTGCGCGTCGGCGAGTACGGCATCGCGTGCCGGGTGGTCGATCCCCCCGCCGAGGCGCCCGCCGACGCCGAGGCCGCACCGGAGGCGCCCGACGTCGCTCCGGTTGCCCCCGCCGTGGTGCCGGCGATCGTGCCGGCCGCCGAGCCCCCGGCCGCGGACGCCGAGGCGGATTCCGGGGCGGCGGCGAGGAACGCGGACGACGAGCCGGACCCGCTGCTGGAGAGCCCGGACGCGGTCGGCCCGGAGGGCGCCATCATCGACGAGCTGCCCGCAAGCGGCTCCCTGCAGGTCGATGCGGAGGCCGAGGTCGAGGACGATCAGGCCGCCCCGGATCTCGACGCCCCCGACGTCGATGCCGAGGCCGAGCCGGTGGTCGAGGCCGCGGTGCAGGCTGAGGTCGACGATCCCGCAGCGCCCGCAGCGCCGGCGGCCGAGCCCGACGCAGACGTCGAGGTCGACGACCCCGCGGCGCCCGACGAGCCGGGGGAGGCGAACATCCCTCCCCCGCCCGCGGTTCCGCTGCCGCCCGTGCCCGCTGCGGCCGCGCCAACCCCGCCGACGCCTCCGGTCCCGCCGGTCGCGCCGCCGCTGCCGCCGCCGGGTGGCTACGAGCCGCTTGCCGGGGTCAGCGGGACCCAGATCCTGTCGGCGGCCGACGCGCGTGACGCGGGGCTCGTCCAGGAGGAGCTGGCGATCGTGGTCGGCGGGCGTCGCCACTCCATCAGCAAGCGGGCGACCACCATCGGCCGCAGCCGCGATTGCGACATCGTCGTTCAGGACTCCAACGCCAGCCGCCTGCACGCTGAGATCCGCCACATCGGCCTCGACTACTTCATCATGGACGCCAACTCGACCAACGGGACGCTCGTCAACGGGCAGCGCGTGCAGCGCCACGCCCTGAGCCACGGCGACCGCATCCAGATCGGCACGACCGACCTGCTGGTGGAGCACGCCACATGACCGAGACCGGCCTGCTCATCGCCGAGGCGGCGTTCCTGCTGCTGTTGTTCCTGTTCGTCTGGTCGATCGTGCGCTCGTCGATGCGGGAGCTGCACGACTCGGAGCCGTACATCGCGCCGCCGCAGCCCGCGGGCAGGGTCCACAGCGGCGACACCGGCGGGCAGCCGGTCGTGATGCCGCCACCGCAGGCCCCGATCGCGCCGCCGCCCGTCCCGTCACCCGGGACCTCCCGCGAGCGGCCCACCGGGCCGGTGTTCGAGCTGTCGCAGAACATCACCCCCAAGCTGATCGTGTCGCGCTCGCCCTCGCTGCCCACCGGGGCGGAGTACCCGCTGGAGGCGGGCATGACGATGGGTCGCTCACGCAGCAGCGGCATCCCCGTGTCCGATTCGTTCGCGTCGCATATGCACGCGCGTGTGTTCCCGCGCGGCCACTTCTACTTCATCGAGGATCTGGGCTCCACCAACGGCACGTTCGTCAACGGGCGCCGGATCGACGGGCAGACGCAGATCAAGGTCCACGACGAGATCCGCCTGGGCGAAACAGTCTTCCGTTACGAGGAATAGCGGTGTCCGGCCCGCTGCGCCTGAGCGAGGTGGCGCACGCGTCCAACACCGGACGCGTCCGCAGCCACAACGAGGACCGGTACCTGGCCAGGCCGCCGCTCCTCGCCGTCGCCGACGGCATGGGCGGCGCCAAGGCCGGTGAGGTCGCGGCGCAGATCACGATCGAGACCCTGGGCGCGCTCGAGGGGGCGGCGACGCCGGATGAACTCCGCGAGGCGCTCGTCGAGGCCAATCGCCGCATCCGCGCGTCCGCCGACGACGACGCCGCGCGGGCCGGCATGGGCACCACCGCCACCGCCGTCATGTTCGACGGCGAGCAGGCGACGATCGTCCACGTCGGCGACTCCCGCGGATACCTGTACCGAGACGGTGACCTGCGTCAGTTGACCGACGATCACTCGATCGTCGCGGAGATGGTGCGCCAGGGGCAGCTCCTGCCGGAGGAGGCCGAGCGCCACCGCTCACGCAACATCATCACCCGCGCGCTGGGCGCCGAGACCGACGTCGAGGTCGACCAGGTCCGCGTGCCGCTCTACGGCGGCGACATGATCCTGCTGTGCAGCGACGGGCTGTCCTCGCTGGTGCGCGACGAGGAGATCGCGCACACGATCGCGCACGCCACGGGCGTTCAGGACGCGGTGGACGCGCTGGTGACGGCGGCGCTCGAGCGCGGCGGCACGGACAACGTGACCGTGGTGCTCGCCCGGTTCGAGGGCACCGAGCAGCCCGACGGCCCGGGCGACACCGGCGAGCTGGCCGTCGCGGA
This sequence comes from Miltoncostaeaceae bacterium, assembly GCA_046708705.1. Lineage (GTDB taxonomy): Bacteria > Actinomycetota > Thermoleophilia > Miltoncostaeales > Miltoncostaeaceae > CALMEC01. The sequence goes on from JBKKDD010000112.1 coordinate 2,492, forward strand.
CGGTGTCACGCGCCCGCTGGAGCTACCGCGCCCACCCGCGATCCCGGCCACGCCGCCGTCCACGAGTGCCCGCACGTCGAGCGTCCTCGAGCCGACGGACTCCGGGCGCGGACGACGGTTTCGCCGCGTCGCCGGTCTGGCCACCGTCGGCGTGTTGATCGTGGCGGCGCTGGGAACCTGGGTGGGCTCGCGCACCTACTTCGTGGACGGCGCGCAGGGTGAGACGGCCAGGGTGTTTCACGGCGCGCCGTTCGCCCTGGGGCCCGTCGAGCTCTTTGCCCGCTGGGGTGACACGGGGGTCCCCGCCGAGTCCATCATCGCCGCCGAGCCCGGTGCGCTCGGACGCTCCGCACGCGGTCAGGGGGGCGCGGTCCACCACGCCGTCGACCTGATCTGGCGGTTCGGGTTGCCCACCGTCGCGCAGATCACCGTCCCGCCACCCCCCGAGACGCCCGCGCCCGCCGCGTCGCCGTGATCTCCCGCCGCACCCGCGAAGCCGGGTTCCTGATCATGCCCGCGGTCGTGGGCGTGCTGGGCGCCGCGTCGGTCGCATCGGCCAATGCCGGGGGATTCGACCTGGGGCCGCTGCCGGCCTGCGCGGCGATCGTCGCCGTGTTCGCGCTGATGCACGTGGCGCTGCGGCTGTTGGCGCCACAGGCCGACCCGTATCTGTTGCCGCTGGTCGGGGTGCTGGTCGCGATCGGCCTGGTCGAGCTCAGTCGCATCGACCCCGCGCTCGCCGCCGATCAGGCGATCTGGATCGCCGTCGGCGCCGCGACGTTCATCGCGGTGCTCGTACTCGTGCGCGATCACCGCGTGCTCGGGGACTACACCTACCTGATCGGCCTGACCGCGGTCGGTCTGTTGCTCGCCACCATGCTGGTGGGCACGCGCATCAACGGCGCCAAGCTCTGGATCTCGATCGGCGGCGGGCAGACGGTCCAGCCGGGCGAGCTCGCCAAGGTCCTGATCGTGATCTTCCTGGCCGGGTATCTGCGCGACCGGCGCGAGGTGCTCGCCATCCCCACCGGCCGCCTGCTGGGCGTGCCGATGCCGCCGCTTCGCCACCTGGCGCCGGTGCTGGTGTTCGTGGGACTGGCCCTGGCCGCCGTGGTGGTGCTCAACGACTTCGGCACCGCGCTGCTGTTCGTCGGGGTGTTCCTGGCGATGCTGTACCTGGCGACGGGACGGGTCGCCTACCCGGCGTCGGGCCTCGCGGCGTTCGGCGTCGGCTCGGTGCTGGTGTACCTGGCCGTGCCGCGGATCAACGACCGCGTGACCGGCTGGCTGTCGCCCTTCGATCACCCGCAGGATCTCGGCTTTCAGATGGTGCAGTCGCTCTACGCGCTGGGCGACGGCGGGATCGTCGGCCCCGGGCTCGGCCGCGGGTTCCTGGTAACCGCGGACGGCAACACCATAATCCCCGAGCTTCGCACCGACTTCATCTTCAGCGCGATCGCGAGCGAGCTGGGATACGTGGGCGCGATCGCGGTGCTCTTGGTGTTCGTGCTGGTCGCCTACCGCGGCTTCGTGATCGCGGCCCAGTGCAACGACGGCTTCTCCAAGCTGCTGGCGGGCGGGCTGACGGCGGTGCTGGCGTTCCAGGCGTTCCTGATCATCGCGGGCATCGTCCGCCTGGTTCCGCTGACCGGCGTGACGCTGCCGTTCATGAGCTACGGCGGCTCCAGCGTCGTCACCAACTTCGGGCTGATCGCGCTCCTGCTGGTCATGAGCCAGCGCAACCGCATGCCGACCCGGGTGGCGGACGCGTGAACCGGTCCATCCGACGCCTCTACCTGACGGTGGTCATCGGCTTCGGGCTGCTCGCCGCGTTCCTGGGCTGGTGGCAGGTCGTCGCGGCGGGCGAGCTCGAGGACCGTCGTGGCAACCCGTACGTCGCCGAGAAGGAACGGCGCATCGACCGCGGCGCGATCATCAGCGCGGACGGCGTCACCCTGGCGCGCAGCGTCGCGTCGCGGGTGCGCGGGCAGCGGGTCTACCGCCGGGCCTATCCGCAGGGCGCCCTGGCTCCGCACGTCGTCGGCTACGCGACGCCGGAGCTCGGCCGCACGGGCATCGAGGCGACGTTCGACCGGTATCTGGTCGGGGATTACGGCGCCGAGCCGCTGCTTCGCAGGCTCAACCTGTCCGACGCGCGCGGCGCCAACGTCACGCTGACGCTGGACACGCGGGTGCAGCGGGTCGCGGTCGATGCGCTCGCCGGGCAGGCGGGGGCGGTCGTCGCGATCGACCCGCGCACCGGCGGCATCGTCGCCATGACCTCGGCGCCGACGTTCAACCTCAACGAGATCACCCGGGACTTCGCCGCGGTTCGCAGCCGCTCCGGCGCCCCATTGCTCTCCCGCCCGACGCAGAGCCGCCAGCCGCCGGGCTCGACGTTCAAGGTCGTCACCGCGGCGTCGGCGCTCGAGGCCGGAGGCCTGACGGCAACCTCGCAGTTCGTCGACACCGGTCGGTTCGTGCAGAACGGGCAGGCCATCACCAACTTCGGCGGCGCCCGCTACGGGGCGCACACGCTGGAGACGGCGCTGACGAAATCGATCAACACGACGTTCGCGCAGATCGGCCAGGACCTCGGTCCGGAGAAGCTCGGCGCGACGATGGACGCGTTCGGCTTCGGCGAGGCGCCGCTCTTTCGCGACCTGCCCGAGGCCACGCTCGTGTCCTCGGGGCGCTTCGACGGCGGCAAGCTGCTGCCCAACGGGGAGCAGGGAATCGACACGCCACGGGTGGCGATCGGACAGGAGCGGCTGGGAGCCAGCCCGCTGCAGATGGCGATGGTGGCCGCCACCATCGCGAGCGGCGGCGAGCTTCGGCGGCCGTACCTGGTCGACCGGATCCGCGACCGTGGCGGCGACGTGGTGCGTGAGGGACGAGCCGAGACGGTGCGCCGCGTGGTCCCCGCGGACGTGGCCGGGACGCTTTCGGCGATGATGCGCTCCGTGGTGCGCGAGGGAACAGGAACCGCAGCGGCACTCGCCGGCCTCGAGGTGGCGGGCAAGACCGGCACCGCCGAGAGCGGCGCGGCCGGTCGCAACCAGGCGTGGTTCATCGGGTTCGCGCCCGCCGAGAACCCTGTGATCGCGGTGGCGGTGCTGGTCGAGGACACCACCGGCACGGGCGGCGCCGTGGCCGCCCCGATCGCCGGACGCGTGATGCGCGCCGCGGTGGAGGTCGCGCGCTGATGGCGACCGTGCAGCCAGGGGAGATCGTCGGCGGGCGCTACCAGTTGGAGCGGCCGATCGGCGCGGGCGGCATGGCCAAGGTCTGGCTCGCGCACGACCGGCTTCTGGACCGGCAGGTCGCGGTCAAGATCCTGGCCGAGCGCTACGCCTCGGACCCCGACTTCATCGAGCGCTTTCGCCGTGAGGCCTCGGCCGCGGCCGGGCTGTCGCATCCCAACATCGTCACCGTCTACGACCGGGGCGAGGCAGACGGCAGCTACTACATCGTCATGGAGCACCTGCCCGGCCCCGACCTGAAGGTGATCGTCCGCCAGCGCGGGGCGCTCGCGCCGCGCCAGGCGGTCGACGCGGCGCTGCAGGTGCTCGCGGCGCTGTCCGCCGCGCACAGACGCAACATCATCCACCGCGACATCAAGCCGCAGAACGTCCTGGTCGCCGAGGACGGTCACCTAAAGGTCACCGACTTCGGCATCGCGCGTGCGGGCGACGATGCGGGCATGACCGAGATCGGCTCGGTCATCGGCACCGCGCAGTACCTGTCGCCCGAGCAGGCCCGTGGCGAGGACGTGACCACGGCGAGCGACTGCTACTCGGTCGGCATCCTGTTGTACGAGCTCCTGACCGGGCAGGTGCCGTTCGACGGCGAGAAGCCCGTGGCCATCGCCATGCGCCAGATCAACGAGACGCCGGTGGCGCCGCGCGTCCTCGCGCCGCGCATCCCGCCGCAGCTCGACGAGATCGTGATGAAGGCGCTCCAGAAGCGCCCCGGCAGCCGCTTCCGGACCGCCGAGGAGTTCACCCAGGCGCTCCTGGCCGTGCGGCCGCTGCTGCCCGAGCCGGTCGAGGACGCGACGCAGGTGCTGGCCGCGGTGGAGTCCCCCGCGCCGACCCGCATCATCCAGCAGACAGCGGCCACCAGGGTCGCCCCCCGCCAGCCCATCATGCCCCCACCTGCGCCACGCCGCCGAAGTCGCGGCCCCCTCGTCGTCGCCCTCGTCCTGCTGCTGTTGCTGGCCGGGGCGGCCGCCGCGTTCCTGCTGACCGACATCGGGCGGACGACCAAGGTCCCGGTGCCGCGGGTCGCCGGTCTCACCGAGACCGCGGCGACCGCCGAGCTGACCAGGGCCGGGTTCGCGGTGGCGCCTGAACGCCGCACCGATCCGGACATCGCGGAGGACCGGGTGATCGGGACCGATCCCGAGGAGGGCAGCGACGTCGCCAAGGGTGACACGGTCACGCTCATCGTGAGCTCGGGTCCCGAGACGGGCGAGGTGACGGACGTCGTCGGCCAGGCCTACGACGACGCTGCGGCAGCGCTCGTGCGCGACGGCTTCGAGCCGAAGCGCGAGGACGTGTTCAGCGACAAGCCGGTCGACGAGGTCGTCGCCCAGGATCCGGCGGCCGGCGAGACGGTCGCGCGGGGGGGTACGGTCACGCTGTCGGTCAGCAAGGGCCAGGAGCTCGTGGACGTCCCGGACGTGGTGCTCGAGACCGAGGCGGAAGCCAAACGTCTGTTGGAGGAGGCGGAGCTCACGAGCAAGGTCACCACCCGTGAGACCACCAAGCGCTCCCCCGGCCTCGTCGTCGGGCAGGATCCGCGCGGTGGTCAGGCGCCCAAGGGCAGCGCGGTGAGCATCGTCGTGTCGAAGGCGCCCAGCACGATTCCGATGCCGAGCGTGATCGGCAACACGGCCGACGGCGCCCGCCAGAAGCTGCGCGACAACGGCTTTTCCGACCCGACGTCCGACGCGGAGGCGAGCGATCAGCCGGAGGGGACCGTCATCAGGCAGTTTCCCGAGCCCGGCACGCCGGTGGACCCGACCAAGACGGCCCCGGTCATCGTCGTCTCGAGCGGCCCGGCGGCCGCACCCGTCGATCCGGGGGCCTCGCCGGAAGCGCCGGTGCCGTGAGCCGGCGGCGGGTCGCCGTCCTGATGGGCGGGCGAAGTAGCGAGCACGAGGTGTCGCTCGTGTCGGGCGCGAGCGTCGCGAAGGCCCTGGACCCCGAGCGCTACGAGGTGCTGCCCGTCCTCATCGGCCGCGACGGTGAGTGGTCGCTCGACGGCGCAGCCGTTGCGCTGATCCCGGGCTCCGGGGCGACCGGGGTCCTCGCGGCGCTCGACGGCGGCCCCTCGCGGCTGGTCGACGTCGTGTTCCCGGCGCTGCACGGGCCGTTCGGCGAGGACGGCACCGTGCAGGGTCTGTGCGAGATCGGCGGGGTCGCGTACGTCGGGGCAGGCGTCGGCGCGTCGGCCATCGCCATGGACAAGGCGCTGTTCAAGGGCATTGCGCGCACCCACGATATCCCGGTGGTCGAGTCCACGCTCATCACCGCGGCCGGGTGGCGCGAGGATCGGGACGGGCTGCGCGCCGCGATCGACGAGACGCTGGGGTACCCCGTGTTCACCAAGCCGGCGCGGCTGGGATCGAGCGTCGGCATCTCGCGGGTGGTCGAGCCCGAGGGGCTGGACGCCGCGGTCGAGCTCGCCCTGCGCCACGACCCGAAGGTGCTGGTCGAGCGGGGCATGGTCGGGCGCGAGGTCGAGGTCGGCGTGCTCGGCAACGACGATCTGCTGCTGTCGCCGGTCGGCGAGATCGGCTACGACAGCGAGTGGTACGACTTCGACACCAAGTACCTGCCGGACCGCATGCGGCTGACCGTGCCCGCCGACCTGCCGTCCGACACGTCCACGCGGCTTCAGGAGATCGCCCGCCGGGCGTTCACGGTCATCGGGTGCGCCGGCATGGCGCGAGTGGACTTCTTCGTCCAGGCGGATGGCGACGTCCGGGTGCTGGAGGTCAACACCATCCCCGGGTTCACCCCGACGAGCGTATACGCCAAGCTGTTCGAGGCGGCGGGCATCGCGTACCCGGACCTGGTGGAGCGGCTGATCGACCTCGGCATCGCGGCCGCTGCCGAGCGCGCCAGGTACCTCGGGTAGGTAGCGTGTGGAGGGCAGGCCCTCCCCACGGACCCCTCCCAAGGCGCGTTTCGCGCTTCGACTCGTGGTGGCGGGCCGGCGAAGCCGGCCCTCTGCTCACCGTTCTCGCCGAGACGCTCGGCCACCCGATTCATCACAATCGTCGATGCACCTCTCTCGGCGGACGGCAGGCACGTTACGGCCCCAAATGCGGCGACGATCGACCTCAGAACGCACTCACCCGATGAAGACGAGCGAAGACGCGTGACCCGCATCGGCGTGGTCGCCGACTCCCATGTCGGGGAGTACCTGGAGGCGCTGCCGCCAAGCCTGTTCACCGCGCTCGCCGGATGCGACTTGGTGCTGCACGCGGGGGACATCTCGCACCCTTGGGTGCTGGACGAGCTCGCGCGGATCGCCCCGGTCGTCGCCGTGCGCGGCGATCACGACGAGCTCGGCGGGCTCAGGCTGCCGCGTGAGACCGTCATCACGGTGGATGGCTGGCGCATCGGCCTGATCCACGGGCGGCGGGCGTTCGTGATCGACCTCGCAGTGATCGTCGTCAACGTGCTCACCCGGGGCAGGTTGCGCTGGCGTGCCGGCCTCCACCGGTCACTGGCGCGCCGGTTCGGACCAGTTGACTGCATCGTGTACGGCCACTGGCACGAGCCGCTCGTCACCCGCCTCGACGGGACGCTCCTCTTCTCGCCCGGGGCGGTCTGCCCGTGGGGCAGCCTGGAGGGCGACCGCGTGCCCGCCCCCGGCTGGCAGGGCGTCGCCGACCGCTGGGTCCGTACCTATCGCAGCCGGCTCGGCGCCGACGCCATGCGCCGCCACGTCGGCGTCCTCGAGGTCGACGAGACCGGCATCACGGCCCACCTGATCCCCCTGCCCTAAGCTCGCCGCCGACCGAACGCCCCACCCGAGCGCGTCAAATGCCATTTGGCACGCGCGTAGGCCACTTGCGTACTTTGGGTCGACGGCCTCCCGT
>JBKKDD010000113.1:0-4103 GCA_046708705.1 Miltoncostaeaceae bacterium
CCGCCCGCCACGGCGTGCGCCCGCTGGGCTGTGGCGGTAACGCCCGATCCGAGCGCCTGCCTTAGGACGGTCCGGCCGGCGACATGGGGCTGGCGCGCGGTTCCGGGCGGCTTCGCATCGACCAAGACGATCGGCTCGCTCGCGACTGGTCGCCGCATCAGGTCGTCGTCCGGAGGATCCGGAAGGGCGACCGAGACGGCCAGGTCCGCAGCCCCCGCCAGCACCGTCTGCACCGCGGTGGCGGCATCGCAGGGGATGATCCGGACCTCGAGCGCGGGCGGACGAAGCGACTCCGCCACGATCATGGCGACCACTCGCGGAATCGCCGCCTCCGAGAGGGCGATCGCCGTTCGCAGCTCAACCCCGACCGGCGACGCGACGACCTGCCGTCCGCGGGCGAGGGCACGCGCCACCGCACGGGCGTGGGGAAGCAGCGCGTCACCCGCCTCTGTCAGCTCGATCCCCTTCGGTGTCCGGCGGTAGAGCTGGCGGCCGGCCAGGAACTCCACCCGGCGAAGGCGGCTCGACACGGCGGGCTGACTGACGTTGAGCCGGCGGGCGGCAGCCGTCACCGAGCCCTCGTCGGCGACCATCGCGAACACGACGAGCTGGTCCGCGGTCAAGTCCATAGGTTCATCTTATCAGAGACTCAATGACTATTGATTGGCTTATTGAACTCATGGGGGCTACTTTGGAAAAGAGGAAGAACCGATCGGAGTCGTCACATGGCCGCACCCAACGTCAGCGCAGCACAGCTCGAGGATGAGATCCGCCGCGACGAGCCGCTCCTGATCCTCGACGTCCGGGAGCCCGACGCGTTCTCGCAGTGGCCGATCGACGCCGCGAACGCCACGCTCGTCAACGTCCCGCTCACACGGATCGAGCGCGATCCCCGCGCGGTGGCGGCCGAGCTCGACATGCCGAACCGGCCGGTCCGGGTGATCTGTGCCCGGGGCGTCACCGCCGTGACCGCCGCCACCCACCTGCGGGATGCCGGCACGGACGTGACCGTCGTCGCGGGTGGGATGCATGCCTGGTCGCAACTTCTGGTCGCCGCGCCCGTTGCGATGCCGAAACCGACGGCCGTGGTGCAGTTCCGTCGTGAGGCCCGCGGATGCCTGTCGTACATGGTCCTGTCCGGCGGACAGGCGCTTGTCGTCGACCCGGCCCCCTCGATCCAGCCGTACCTGGACGAGGCCGGCCGGCGCGGCGCGACCATCACGCACGTGCTGGACACCCACGTCCACGCCGACCACCTGTCGGGGATGTGGGAGCTCGCCCGCGCGACACGGGCCCGGCGACACCTCTCGGCCGGTGCCGTCGCACGCGGCGCCGCCCCGGACGCCGTGGTCGTGCGTGGCAGCGACCGTCTGGATGTCGGCGCGGCCGAGATCGAGGTGCTCGAGCTGCCGGGCCACACCACCGACAACGTCGGTCTGCTCATCGAGGGGGTGGTGCTCGTCGCGGGCGACTCCCTTTTTGCCGACTCAGTCGCCCGCCCGGACCTGGAGGCCGGCGACGAGGGCGCCGCACCCGCCGCGCGCCAACTGCATCGCACGCTCCATGACCGCGTGCTGGCGCTCCCGCCGGCGACAGTGCTCCTCCCGTGCCATTACGAGGGCGGCCGGCGCGCCGGGCCGATCGCTCCGACGCTCCGTGAGGTCCGGAAGACCGTCGCGCTCCTCGAGCTGGGCGAGGTCGCCTTCGTCGAGCGGCTGCTCACCGGGATGCCACCCCGCCCCGCAAACTACCGGAAGATCATCACGGCCAACCTCGCTCGCGGCGAGGGCGAGGACGTCGCATCGCTCGAGATCGGGGCGAACAACTGCGCCGCCTTGGCGTCGTGACATGACCGTCTTGCAGTCATGACGGGCACGCTGGCGCTGGCGCTGGCGTTTGGCGCGGCGATCGGCGCAACGCTCGGGGTACTGGGCGGGGGTGGCGCCATCCTGGCCGTCCCGGTCTTCGTGGTCGTTCTGGGCGAGGACGCCCACGCCGCCACGACGAGTTCGCTGGTGGTCGTCGGCGCGGCCGCGCTGATCGCGGGACTGCGCTACGCCCACGCCCACGCCGTATGCTGGCGGGCCGCCGGACTGTTCACCCTCGCCGCGCTTCCCGGCGCGGCCCTCGGCACGCTCGCCAACGGCGCGGTGAGCGGACGGGTGCTCCTGTCGCTACTGTCGGCGGTGATCCTGATTGTCGCCGCCGTGACCTGGCGGCGGGCCTGCGCCGAGGGATCCCCCGAGCGCACGGAGCCCATGGTCTGCCCCGCCCTCCCGGTGATCAAGCTGGTCGCCGTGGGCCTCGGCGTCGGCGTGCTGACGGGGTTCTTCGGCGTTGGCGGCGGGTTCGTGATCGTCCCGGCGCTGGCGGTCGCCCTCCACCTGCCGTTCCGGCTCGCGATTGGGACGTCGCTCGTCATCATCGCCGTGGTCTCGCTCGCCGGATTGGTCAACCACCTGGCCGTGGATGCGGACGAGGACTGGGGCACGACGCTCCCGTTCGCGGCGGCGACCGTTGCCGGCTCGCTGCTCGGAACCCGGATCGCGCCCAGACTGAGCCAGACGACGCTCGGCAAGTCGTTCGCCGTGCTCTTGGTCGGCGTGTCCGTGCTGACCTTGGCCATCGCTGGAGCGACGCCGGGCCTCGGGGGGAGGGGCTACCCCTCCCCGCGTCGATACGGACCCCTGGCTAGACCAGGAACGGGATGATCAGGAGCGCCACGATGTTGGCGATCTTGATCATCGGGTTGATGGCCGGGCCGGCGGTGTCCTTGTAGGGATCACCGACCGTGTCCCCGGTCACCGCGGCCTTGTGGGCCTCCGACCCCTTGCCACCGTGGGCGCCGTCCTCGATCAACTTCTTGGCGTTGTCCCACGCACCGCCGCCCGACGTCATCGAGATGGCGACAAAGAGCCCCGTCACGATGACACCCAAAAGCAGTCCACCGAGCATCTCGGCACCGTTGGTCTTGCCGAAGATGAACGCGACGATAATCGGGATCACGATCGGGATCAGACCCGGCACGAGCATCTGCTTCTGCGCGGTGGCGGTCACGATGCGCACGCACTGGGCGTAGTCCGGCCGGTCGGTGCCCTCCATGATCCCGGGCTTCTCCCTGAACTGGCGCCGAACCTCTTCGACGACCTGGCCACCGGCCTTGCCGACGGCCTCCATGGAAAGCGCCCCGAAGATGAACGGCATCATGCCGCCGATCAGCAGGCCGATCACGATGAACGGGTTGCTGAGCTGGAAGTCGAGCGTCTCGAAGAACGCCAGGTTGGCTTCCTTCAACTCCTCGATGTACGACACGAACAGCACCACGGCGGCGAGTCCGGCCGACCCGATCGCGTAGCCCTTGGTGACCGCCTTGGTGGTGTTGCCGACGGCGTCCAGCGGGTCGGTGACACCCCGCACTTCAGACGGAAGCTCTGCCATCTCGGCGATGCCACCGGCGTTGTCGGTGATTGGACCGAACGCATCCAAAGCCACGACCACACCCGTCAGCGACAGCATCGCCATGACCGCTGCCCCGATGCCGTAGACACCGGCCAGCTCGTAGCTCAGCGCGATGCCGCCACCGATCACGACGACCGGGAGCGCCGTCGCCTTGAGGCTGACCGCGAGGCCGGCGATGATGTTGGTCCCGTGCCCCGTCTCGGATGCCTTGGCGATCGACTTGACCGGCTTCCAGATGCTGCCTGTGAAGTACTCGGTGATCGCGACTAGCAGGATGGTGACACCGAGCCCGACGATCGCGCACCAGTAGTAGTCGGTCCACGAGACCGCGAGGCCCTCCGGCGAGATGCCGTCCATCAGACCCTTGGTGATCGGGATGAAGCCGATCGCCGAAAGGAGCGCTGCGACACCCAAACCGGTGTAGAGCGCAGCGGTGATGTTCCCGCCCTTGCCGACGCGCACGAACCACATGCCGACGATCGACGTGACGATCGAGATGCCACCCAGCGAGAGCGGATACAGGATCGCGTTCGTCGCGTCGGCTGCGCTGAAGAACAGTGTGCCGAGCAACATGACGGCGACCGTGGTGACCGCGTAGGTCTCAAACAGGTCCGCGGCCATACCGGCGCAGTCACCGACGTTGT
>JBKKDD010000114.1:0-3890 GCA_046708705.1 Miltoncostaeaceae bacterium
GAGTTGCCCTGGTTGATCGCGGCGTCGGTCTGGATCGCATTGGCGATGGCCGACTGGTTGGGAGAGCAGATCTGGCGCTTGATTGCCGACACGATGCCGGTGGTGGCGGTGCGCTCGAACCCGAGCGGGTTGCCGATCGCCACGACCGGGTCGCCGACCGTCAGATCCCGGCTCTGGCCGAGCGGCAGCGGCTTGGCCGAGCCGGGCGGCGTGCCCACGTCCAGGACGGCCAGGTCGATCGTGGGATCGTCAGCCAGCACCTTGGCGTCCTGGGTGGTGCCGTCCGCGTAGGTCACAGTCACACGACGTGCGCCCTCGACGACGTGGGCGTTGGTCAGGATGTGCCCGTCGGTGTCGATCAGGAACCCGGATCCCAGCCCGCGCGAATGCTCCACCAGCACGACCCCGGGCGAGGCATCGCGCACGATCTGCTGGACGCTGACGGCCTCGTCGTCCGCGCCGCCGCCGGCGGTCGGCGGCGGAGCGGGTGTCGTGGACGTGGTGGTCGACTCCGACGCGGTCTGCTGGGTGACGGTCACGGTTCGCGTGGTTGTGTCGTCGTCGGCCAGGTTCGCGACGCCCAGCGCGACGACCGCGCCGATCACCGCGGGCAGGATCGCCGACACGATCAGGCGCCCGCGCCGTCGGGGCGGTTCGGGCGGAGGCTCCGGCGGTGGCGGGGTGGGGAGGTACGGGGTCACTGCGGATACAGGTTAGTCATCTCGTGCGGCGGATCGAGGCGGGAGGGAGCCGACCATCCCGGACGTTCCCGCCGCGCGTGTACCGTGGCACGACTCGGTCACGCAACCCTCCGTCGCGGTGCTCTCAGAACCGGCCAGCTCCCTCACGGACCTCCTGCTCGCAGTGGTCGCCGCCTGGTGCGCGGTGCGGCTGCGGGGTCGGGCGGACCTGACGCCCCACTGGTGGCGCACGCTGGCGTGGACGGCGGGCGCCGCGCTGGCCGGTGCGGTGCACCACGGGTTCGCGACCGCGTCCGAGCGGTGGGACGGGCCGAGCTGGGCGTTCGTCACATTCCTGGTCGTGGTCGCGATCTCCTACCTGCTGGCGGCCGCGGTCGACGAGGTGCTGGGACCCGGCCGCGCGCGGGCGTTCTGGCTGCTGCGGTCGGCGAGCCTGGTCGCCTATGTGGTCGTGGCGGTGACGATCGGCGCGTCGATCGGGGCGATCCTGCTCTGCGAGGGCGTGACCATGCTGGCGGTGCTTGCGCTCTGGGCGATCGGCGCGCGTCGTGGACACCCACGCGCCGCCGCGGTGCTCGTTGCCATCGTCGCCTCGATGATGGCCGCGGCGATCCGGGCCGCACCCGCCGACCTGGTCGCCCCGACGGGGCTCGATCCGACCTCGCTATACCACCTGGCGCAGATCCCGGGGCTGGTCCTGCTGACCCGGGCTGCGGCGATCCGCGCGGAGCGCCCCAGGGAGGGGCGCGGGGGAGGGCCTGCCCTCCCCCGCTAGAATCGTCGGCATGGCCCAACGCATCCTGGTCGTCGATGACGAGCAATCGATCCGAACGATCGTCGAGTACGCGCTCAAGGACGCCGGTTTCGACGTCGTGACCGCCGCGCGCGGAGACGACGCGCTGGCCGCGATGGAGCGTGACCCGATCGACCTGGTCGTGCTCGACGTGATGCTTCCCGGCATGGACGGCTTGGAGGTCTGCCGCCGGCTTCGGGCCGAGCGCAACCTGCCGATCATCATGCTGTCCGCGCGCGGCGAGGAGCTCGACAAGGTGCTCGGGCTGGAGCTCGGCGCGGACGACTATGTCACCAAGCCGTTCTCGCCGCGTGAGCTCGTCTCACGCGTCAAGGCCAACCTGCGCCGTGGCCGCATGGACGGCGAGCACGAGGAGAGCCTGAGGTTCGGCGACCTCGAGATCGACCCGGTGGCCCGCACGGTGTCGCGCGCGGACGTCGACCTGACGCTGACGCTCTCCGAATTCGAGATCCTGCTGAAGCTGGCGCGCTCACCCCGCCGCGTCTTCACGCGCCAGGAGCTGATGGATCACCTGTGGAAGGGCACGTTCTACGGCGACCTGCGCAGCGTCGACGTCCACGTGCGCCACCTGCGCCAGAAGATCGAGCGCGACGCATCGAGCCCCCAGCTCATCCGCACCGTGCGCGGCGTGGGCTATGCGTTCGGCGGCGAAGAGGGCGCCGCGGTGTGAGCGACCGGCCGCAGCGGTTCGGCCTGCAGGCATGGCTTGTCGCCGCGTTCGTCGCGGTGGGCACGATCGCGAGCCTTGCGGTCATGCTCGTGGTGCTGCCGACGCTCGAGAGCAGCATCCGCACCGAGCAGGCGCGCCTTGCGGGCACCGACCTGCTGAGCGAGCTTCGCGGGCGGCAGGTGCTGGAGAGCGTGACCGCACGCAACGAGCTCAACGACCTCGCGCTCGCGATCGGCGGTGACGTCCGGCTGGTCAGCGTCGACACGCGCGCCATCCCGTTCTTCATCCTGAGCCGGAACTTGCTGGGCGACCAGTTGTCCCCACCGGCGCGTGACGTGGCCACGACGGGGGTGCGGGCACGGGCCATCGCGACGAGCGTGGACGGACGGCAGGTCGTCCAGGCCGCGCAGCTCGTGCAGATCGACGGCCTGCCCTACATCCTGGAGGCCGCGGCGCCCGTGCGCGGCGCCCAGGGACAGATCGTGATCGTGCGCCGCCGCGTGCTGCTCGCGACCGGCATCACGCTGCTGCTGGCGACGCTGGCGGGGCTCGGGATCGCTCGGCTGCTCGGCGCCCGCATCCGCAGCCTCGCCGGCACCGCCAGGACGCTCGCCAGCGGTGATCTGACGGCGCGCGCCCCGGATCTGTCGCCGCAGGAGCTGACCTCCCTGGGATCCAGCCTCAACGCGATGGCGGCGCGCCTGGAGGGGCTGGTGACCGAGACCGTCAGCGACCGTGACCGCGCCCGTGCGCTCGTCGCGTCGCTCGCCGAGGGGGTGTTGGCCGTATCCGATCAGGGCGAGGTCACCGTCGCCAACACGGCCGCTCAGCAACTGCTCGCCCTGCCGAGCGGTGCGGCGACCCTGACGCTCGGGGAGCTGCCGCAGGCGGTCCAGGAGGTGGTGCATGCGCGCCTCGCCGACGACGGTGTCGACGTCACGACCGAGGCGATCCTGCCCGGCGGCGTCGAGGCGCTCTTGAGCGTCGTGCGGCTTGCCAACCGGGCGGGCGTCGTCGTGACGATGCGGGACATCACCGAGGAGCGCCGGCTCGGCCGGGCGCGACGTGATCTGATCGCCAACGTCTCGCACGAGCTCAAGACGCCGCTGACCGCGGTCGCGGGGTTCATGGAGCTCCTGGAGGACGAGCGTATCGGCCCCGAGCGCCGCCAGGAGTTCCTGGGGCTGATGTCGCAGGAGGTCGGGCGCCTGGAGCGGCTGATCGCCGAGCAGCTGGAGCTGGCGCGGCTCGACGCGGGCGCGCTTGTCTTGGATCGCGAGTCGGTCGACCTGGGAGAGATCGCGGCGGAGATCGCGGCGTCGCGGCGCCTGCTGGCCGAGCCCGAGGGCATCGAGCTGGCGGTCTCACCGCCGGCCGCGGCCGTCGTCGTCGACGCGGACCCCGCGCGGATCGAACAGATCCTGCTGATCCTGCTGGACAACGCGGTGCGCCATACGCCGGCGGGCGGCAAGATCACCGTGGGCGTCGGGACCGACGGGGGCTGCGGCACGGTGAGCATCCGCGACACCGGTTCGGGCATCCCCCGCGACGCGCAGCAGTTCGTGTTCGACCGCTTTTACCAGGCCGACTCGTCACGTGAGGGGCGGGGCTTGGGCCTGGGGCTGGCGATCGCCCGAGGTCTCGCTGATGCGCACGGCGGCTCGATCGAGGTGCGCTCCACGCCCAGCGTCGGCAGCGTCTTCAC
>JBKKDD010000115.1:0-3340 GCA_046708705.1 Miltoncostaeaceae bacterium
GTGGTGGTGTGCGTGCCCTCGGGACTGACCGGGGTGGAGCGGCGGGCGGTCGAGGAGGCCACCCGCAATGCCGGTGCGCGCGAGGCGTTCCTCATCGAGGAGCCGATGGCGGCGGCAATCGGGGCCGGGCTGCCCGTCGCCGAGCCGGCCGGCAGCCTGATCGTCGACGTCGGCGGGGGCACCAGCGAGATGTCGGGGATCTCGCTGGGGGCACGGTGGCCTCGCGGTCGCTGCGCGTCGGCGGCGACGCGATGGACGAGGCCATCGTCGCTCACATCCGGCGTGAGCACGGGATGGTCATCGGCCTTCAGAGCGCCGAAGAGGAGAAGCTCGCCATCGGCTCGGCCGCGCCGGTGCGCGACGATGCGCAGGCCGAGATCCGGGGGCGGGACGTATCCAGCGGCCTGCCGAGGACCGTGCGCCTCTCCGGCGCCGCGGTGCGCGCGGCGATCGCCGAACCGGTCCGTCAGATCGTCGAGGCGCTCAAGGAGACGCTCGAGCGCAACCCGCCGGAGCTGGCCGCCGACGTCGTGGAGCTGGGCATCGTGCTTGTCGGCGGCGGCGCGCTCCTGGTCGGCTTGGACGAGCGGCTGCGCGAGGAGACCGGGCTTTCGGTCCAGGTTGCCGAGTCGCCCCTCACCTGCGTGGTGATCGGCGCCGGGCACTCGTTGCAGGAGCTTGCAGTGATCGGCAAGAGCGCCGGCGCGCAGGCCCGCAGGAGACGGCGCCTTATGCGCTGAAACACTCCCAGCAGGGCCGCCGCCACTGCCCGCAATCGTAGGATTGGCTGGGTGCTTCGCATGTCGCTTCTGGGGCGAAGGCACGAAACGCGCCCGACACGACCCCGCCCGACTTCTCCCTCAACCCGAGAACGTACTTCTGGACGCCTGTACTAGCGTGCACCGGGGAGGCGAGCGAGGGAGACGACGTGGAGTTCGGTCTGGCGATGTTCCTCACGGACGAGACGATCGGGCCGGTGGAGCTGGGGAGGGCGGCCGAGGAGGCGGGCTTCGAGTCGCTCTTCCTGCCGGAGCACACCCACATCCCGGTGAGCCGGACGACGCCGTGGCCCGGCGGCGGCGAGCTGCCCCGCTACTACGCCCGAAGCTACGACCCGTTCGTGGCCCTGGCCGCCGTCGCCGTCGCGACCGAGCGCCTGCGGCTCGGCACCGGCGTCTGCCTGGTGGTCGAGCATGACCCGATCGTGCTCGCCAAGCAGGTCGCCAGCCTCGACCACCTCTCACGGGGACGGGTGCTCTTCGGGGTCGGGGCCGGCTGGAACCGCGAGGAGATGCGAAACCACGGCACCGATCCCGCGAGGAGGTTTCGGCTTCTGCGCGAGCGCGTTCTCGCCATGCGGGCGATCTGGACGGAGGAGGAAGCGGCCTTCCACGGAAGCTTCGTCGACTTCGACCCTATGTGGTCCTGGCCGAAGCCCGTGCAGCGGCCGCACCCGCCGGTGCTGATCGGCGGCAACGCCCCGCCCAACCTCGAGCGCGTGCTCGAGTACGGCGACGGATGGATCCCCAACACCCGAAACGTGCCGCGCCTCGTCGAGGCGATGGGCGAACTGCGCCGCCGTGCCGCCGAGGCGGGGCGGGGCCCGCTGCCGGTCACCCTCTTCGGCGCCTCTCCGGACGACGCCACCGTGGCGACGCTGGCAGAGGCGGGCCTCGACCGCTGTGTGTTCCTGCTGCCGCCGGCTCCCGCGGATGAGAACCTGCCCCGCATCGCGGGGTACGCGAAGCTCGCCGCCCGCCACGGGTAGGTGGACGCCGCCATGCAGCGGGCCCGCCTCGCCGCCGCCCGGGTGGGGCACCTGGCGACCATCACGCCGGACGTGCGCCCGCACGTCGTGCCCTGCTGCTTCGCCCTCGGCGACGGCCGGATATGGACCGCCGTCGATCGCAAGCCCAAGCCCACGCTTCGGCTCCAGCGCCTGGCCAACGTGCGCGCCCACCCCCGAGCCAGCCTCGTCGTCGACCACTACGAGGAGGACTGGCTGCTCCTGTGGTGGGTGCGCGTGGACGGCCCTGCCACCGTCGTCGACGAGGGTCCCGAGCGAGAGGCCGCTCTGGCCTTCCTCGCCGACAAGTACCCGCAGTACCGCAGCGCCCCGCCAGAAGGACCCGTCATCGCGTTGACGCCCCAGCGCTGGCTGGCCTGGTCGGCGAGTTGAGCCCGGTGGGCCCGGAGGTCAGCCGGGCCGGCCACGACGCCTCGCGGGGCCAGGCGTGCGACGCTCCGTATCGCCTTGGACAGATCGGCCGCTCCCTGAGGCCATCGTCGCCGGACGTAGCCAGCGACCCATCCGGATCTCGGCCGCCTCCCGGCACCGCCGTGCAAACGCCTTGCAAACGAACCGAGGCGAACGGTGCATCACGGGACACCTCGCCACACTCTGCGTCTCGCTCGAACCCGTTCGGAACACGCCCTTGCGGACGCAGCGGCACCAATCCCGCATGTTGCGGAAGTCCTAAAGAGTCTCTTGACCCTGTGATAAGGGGGCGGGCTTGGAAGTCCGGACGGCCTTGGCGGCGTGGGCGCACGCATGGATTCCGGCGGCGGTGTCAGGCCCGGCAATGTCGGTGGTGTCAGAGGCACGTGACGGTGACAACGGCGTTGCCCCGACAATGTCGGGTACCTGGTGACAACCGTGCTGCTCCAGAAGCGCGCGAGAATTTCGCCGTTGGGGCCCGCCGGCCCGGAAAGCTCGATCGTCGCACCTGTCACGGGGTGGTAGCATCGCTTCGTCCGAGCGGAGGGGTTGATGCAGATCGCGTCGCCGACGACCTCAGGATTGGGTGTCTCCGGGTTGGGGTGGATCGAGGTCCCGGCCGGGACCTACCTACTCGGGGAGAGCGGCGAGGAACGCCCCGTCCGGTTGCGGGCGTTCCGCATCGGCCGGTTCCCGGTCACCGAGGCGGACGTTGCGTCGTTCGCCGCTGATCGCGCCGGCTGGGCACCGCGCGGCGGGCCCTGCGAGGTGATCGCGGCCCATCCCGCGACAGGGCTCACCTATTTCGAGGTCCAGGCGTTCTGCTCCTGGGCCGGCGCGCAGCTCGGGCATCCGGTGCGGCTTCCCACCGGCGACGAGTGGGAGGCGGCGGCGCGTGGCGGCGACGGCAGGGACTGGCCATGGGGCACCACGTTCGACCCCGAGCGCTGCGCGTGCGTCGAGTCGGCCTGGGGGTGGACCGTGCCGGTCGACGCCCACCCCGGAGGAGCGAGCCCCTTCGGCGCCGAGCAGATGGCCGGCAATGTCTGGGAGTGGGTCACCGACCTGACCGCGGGCGGCGCCGGGCGCGCCGGCCGCGGCGGGTGGGCCCGTGGGAAAGCG
>JBKKDD010000116.1:0-20863 GCA_046708705.1 Miltoncostaeaceae bacterium
CCGCACACCACGCACAGAGGTTCCAGTACCCCGCCGGCCCCAGACCCACCCGGATCGCCGGGCCCGCCACCGACACCACCCGCGCCACCGTCTGACTCCGACCTACCCGAATTCCTTGCCCCCGACGTGTTCACATCTCGTGGCATAGCCACATTTTGACCCGCAATCCCGCCCAGCACCAGACCCAGTTTGTGCCAAAACTGTGTCAAACGTCACAACACTCACTCGAAAGTGTGTCGTAACTCGCACAACTGGCGCACCAGGGCGCCAAATGGGTTGTTGCCACAACCGGGTGACCCTGCCTGCCGGAAGGTCGGCACGCGGCGGCCAGGTTCGTCGCGAGGATCTTTCCGACGTCCAGTGAGGCACCCGGGGCGGGGCGCACCCACGCCAGCCAGTCCAGGTCCACCAGTGCGTACGGGTCGTCCCGGGCCTCGAGCACGTCGCCGATCGCGAGCAGGACCGTGCTCTTTCCGACGCCGATGGCGCCGCACAGAAGCACCGCGTCCAACCTCTCCACTGGACGAGACTCAGCCTGAGCGGCGCCAGCCCTTGACGCCGCTCGCGACGTTCAGGATCCGCTTCTTCAGCGACCACGGGATCGCCTTCCAAAACGGCACGAACAGGCGACTCCACATGGGGGTGCTGTGGGCGTACGGCGCGACGGTCCCGAGCTTGCGCATCGAGGCCTCCATCAGCGCCTGCTCGCTCTTGCCGCGCATCTTCCGCGCCATCGACGGCGTGGGCGGAACCGCGGCGGGGCGTTCCCCGGGCTGATTGGGCTGACCGATCGTGGCCAGCGCCTCCCGCACCGCGAGCTCACCGTGCTTGCGCGCCGGGGAGTCCGGCGGCGCCGGCGGCGCGAGCCGGCCGCCACGCCCGAACAGCGCGACCTTGTCGTGCCCCAGGTACTGCGTGACCGAGTCGGGGATCTCACGGTGGTGGCTCACAGCTGCGCCAGCCCGTTCTGCGCCGCGGTCGACATCGGCTCGTACAGGGCGCCGATCGGCGGCGAGTACACATTCTCCATCCACGCGATGTCCTCGAGCGTCGAGCCCTTCTTCATCGCAAACGCCAGGAAGTCCGCGCGCTCCTTGATGCCCTCGCCGCCGACCATCTGGGCGCCGATCAGGGTCCCGTCGCGCGGGTCGGCCAGGAGTTTGACCGTGATGAGCTGCGCGCCCGGGTAGTAGCGGGCGCGGCTGACCCCGGTCGCGGTGCACACGATGTGCGGAATGCCCGCGGCGGTCGCCAGGTGCTCACCGAAGCTCGCCCCGCCGATCTGCATCTCGCCGCCGACCATGCCCCACGGGACGTAGACCGCGTTGTAGGTGCGGTTGCCACCACCGGCGGCGTTGCCCGCGACGCGCCCCTGCTGCATCGCGTGGGCGCCGGTCAGCCCCTGCACCGCCACATTGGTCATGCCCTGCGGCACCTCGACGCAGTCGCCCGCGGCGAACACGCCGTCCATCGAGGTGCGCATCGACGCGTCCACCACGATGCCGCCGGTCGAGCCGAGCGACAGCCCCATCTGCCGGGCCAGCGTGGTCTCCGGCTCCTTATGGGTCGCGACGACACAGATATCCGCCTCGATCTCGCCCTCGCTCGTCTGCACCGCGCGCAGCCTGCCGTTGCTGCCCAGAAACGCCTGGGCCTCGACACCGAAGTGCAACGTGCACCCGAGCTCCTCCAGGCTCTTCTGCACCGGCTCGGCGATGTCCGGGTCCGCGACCATGGACAGAAGCCACGCCCCGGGATCGACCAGATGGGTCTCGATGCCGCGGTGAGCGAACGCGGTGAGCATCTCGACGCCGAGCGGCGTGGACTCCAGCACCACGGCCCTCTTGACGCCGTTCAGGCGCTCGTTGAGCTGGACGCCGCGCCGGATGTTCTTGACGTAGGTGACGCCGTCCAGGTCGGTGCCCGGGATCTGCGGCAGCGTGTAGTTGAACCCGCTGCACATGATCAGCCGGTCCCATTTGATCGTCTCGCCGCCGGCCACGAGCGTGTGGTCGGTCGGGTTGACTGAGGTGACGGTGGTCTCGCGACGCAGATCGACGCCGGAGGCGACGTACTGCTCGGGCCCGGCCAGGAACAGGCGCTCGAACTCCGGGATTTCCTTGCCCAGCACATACGGCACACCGCACGGCGAGTAGGCCACGTCCTCGAACTCGGTCAGGCAGATGACGTTCGCGTCCGGGTTGGTTCGCTTCGCCATCGACGCCGCGCTGATCCCGGCGGCCCCGCCGCCAATCACGCAGATCGTGTGTCCGTCAGCCACGCTCATGCTCCCTCGGTTGGTCGATCAGGCGGGCAACCTACCGCACGCACCCGCGTCGGTGCCGCGCCGCCCTCACGCACCCCTCGCCGCCGCGGACACGAGCGCGAGCTGCGCGAGCATGCTGCGCGCCGCCGGCTGCGGCCCCCAGAACGCCTGCTGCGCCTCGTGTCCACCGTGGGCGTACCCGGCCTCCAGGTGCCGCGGCAACGGATCCCAGCAGCCGATGTCGCGAACGTACGAGCGCCCATCCTGCGCGAACACCAGCAGGTGGCTGATGGCGTTGCCCAGGAAATGCCCGCGGTGGGTGGTCAGCACGATCATGGTGAGCGCCGACGCATCCGGCGGCAGGACGTCCTCGACGTGCGCCGAGATCGCCGCGATCCACCGCGACAGCGGCCCGCCGGCGCGCAGCACCCGGGTGCAGGTCACGTAGGCGCGCGTCAGCACGGGAACCCGCGGGGCGATCTGCAGCACGATCTCGATCTCGAACGTCTGGCCGGACAACCCACCCGAGCGCACCGGCGTGAAGCTGCCGAGCTCGGAGCCGAAGTCCGGCCACCGGGCCGGTGAGCGCAGCATGGCCAGTGCCCGCCGCGGATCGGGCAGCTCGACGGGGGGATACGTCGCCCAGGAACGCTCCGCGGGCGGGTGGGTCGGCGGGGTCAGCGGACCCAGCGCGCCGTGGCGCTGGCGCAGCTCGGGCGCGAACTCCCGGCGGGCGGCGGCGGTGGAGAACGCCATCCCGTACGCGCGCCGTCGCTCGTCCACGACCGCGTCGGGGAACCAGTCGCCGATCAGGTCCGCGGCGCCCTCGAGCAGGGCCGCGCGATCGAGGAGCCCGTGACTGCGCGCACGCAAGCTTCCGAACGCGCGGTGAAACGCCGGCAGGTCACGTACGCCCAGGCGACGCGGCGCGTGCAGCGCCCACCGGGTCGACAGGATGCAGTGCGCCAGGCGCAGGTCGGCGACATCGCGCTCACCCTCGGGGCGCGCGTAGTACGCGGCGTTCAGGAAGTCGGTGACCCAGGGCGCTGCGCTCGGGGCGGCGATGGACGATCCCATCATGCGGGCGGTCCGTACCGGTCCCTGGGCCGATCGGGTCATGGCGCGCCGGCGACTTCGTAGACGATCTCGGGCGGGTGCTTCAGCGTGTTGGTGACCCAGCAGTAGCGCACGCCCAGGTCGACGCAGGCCTGCAGGGCCTCCTGCGCGAGGGAGCTTTCGACGCGCAGCTCGTACCTGCCGTGACGCGGCTCACCCGGTGCGCGGTGCGGACGCACCTGGACCACCAGGTCCGGCAACTCGACCCTGCGTTTGCGCGCCGCCCAGGCGACCGCGGTGCACATGCACGAGGCGAGCGCCGCCGCCAGCACCTCGGTGGGCATCGGGCCCGTGTCCTCGCCCCCGAACTCGGGCGGCTCGTCGACCCGGATGACGTGACCGCGGCCGATGACCTCGCTGGCGAGTCCGCCTCGCCATTCGGCCCGCCAGGCCGCGTACGTGTACTCGTCAGGCCGGCTGGCCACTCAGGATCACCTCGTAGATCCACTCGTGCTTCGCGGCGCACGCCGCCCAGGTGAACCGGCTGATCGTCGCGCGCCCGCCGTCGAGCAGGCGCGCGCGCAACGCCGCATCGCGCACGGCGCTGACGAGCGCGTCGCTGAGCGGCCCCGAGTCCCCGGCCGGGACCATCACGCAGTCGCGACCGTCCTGCAGGTACTCGCGCAGGACCGGCAGATCCGTCACGACCACCGGGATGCCCGACGCCAAGGCCTCCAGGACCACCAGGCCGAACCCTTCCCGGGTGGACGGGAACGCGAACGCGTCGGCGGCGCGGTAGAGCGCGGGCATCTCGTCGTCGTCGACCGTCCCCAGGATCACCACGTCCGCCGAGTCCGGTACCTCCCCCGGCGCGGCGGAGTGGATCTCGAGGCCGAGTCGCTCGGCGTCGCCCCACCACGCCTGCCGGTACTCCTGGTAGTCGAACAACGTCTCCCCGCCGCCGATCGCGAGCAGCGCCCCGTCGCCCAGCCGGCCGCGGGCGCGGGCGAAGGCCTCGATCAGCAGGCGGCTCCCCTTGCGCGGCTCGATCCCGCCCACGGCCAGCACGACCGGACGATCGCCCCAGCCGAACCGTCGTCCCGCCGTGGCCCGGTCGAGCGGGCAGTCGGCGAAACGCTCCGCATCGACGCCGTTGGCCACGACGTCCGACGCGACCCCGAACTCCTCCTGGACGCGGTCGGCCCAGTGCCGCGACACGCACAGGCGGTGGTCGACGTCCAGAATCGATGCGCGTTGGCACTCCAACAGGACCGCGCTCGTGAATGCGTCCACGTGGTGGATCGTGCGCACGATCGACGAGATGTGCCCCTCGGACCGCAGCGCCAGCATGGAGCGCGCCGACAGGCAGTCCTCCGCATGGTTGACATCGGCCGGGCCCGCCGCGCGCATGCCGTCCGCCAGCACGTCGGCGTAGCGGAGGATCCGCGACTCGATGTCCTCGTCCTCACGGCGCTCGACCGGCACCAGTTGGACCGGCACGCGCGGCTCGCGGTAGAATACGGCCCCATCGGGCGAGAGCGCCCACAGCTCGATGTCGTGGCCGCGGTCGGCCAGCGCCTCGGCCAGGTTCAGGGCATGCACCACCCCGCCGCGTGGCTTGGTCGAGTACGTCGCGATCCGAATCCGCACGCGCGCCTACCCGACCAGCGCGGCCGCGAGTCGCGCCGCGTGCGCGTTGGTGGGGGCCAGCCGCACCCCGGCGTCGGCCAGGATGGCCTCCTGGCCCGATGCCACCTGGGGGTCGGCCTCGGTGCCGCAGACGTGCGCGACGATGGCGAGGCGCTCCCGCGCGGCCAGGGCGTCGCGGATCACGGGCGCGAGCGCGCCGGCCGGATCGAGGTGGCTGCCGTAGCCCAGCACGACATCCAGAAGGATCACCGAGACGTCCGGATCCGACGCCACCTTGGCCAGCAGCTCCGCACGCGCCTGCGGGTCGATCATCGGATGCGGGCGACCACGCGTGTACTCCTCCTCACCCAGGTCCAGGCAGGCGTGCGTGGTCGGCGCCTGCCCGGCGGCGAGCGTGACGGCCGCGCCCGCCGCGGCGTTGGACTCCACCCTCGGCAGGCGCTCGGCCAGGATGGCGGCCGCCTCGCTGCAGAGCGTCCCGCCGGAGTAGAGGCCGCGCACCAAGCCCGGCAGCACCCAGTCGACCGATGCGTCGGCCGCCCGCTCCGCGCGCGCGCCGGCCAGTCGCGCCGCCGCCACCGCCGCGTCCTCCAACGTCGCCGCGAGCTCGACCCCTTCGGGGACGTCCAGCCCCCTCGCGCCGACGAAGCACACCGCCGCGGGCTTGTCCGTCGCCGACAACGCTGCCAGGACCTGGTCCGCCACGCCCGGCGCCGGAGGCTTGGACACGCAGAGGATCACCTCGGTCGCGGGATCCGCCACCAGACGGTCGATGGCGTCCAGCATGGTGATCGCGCCGACCTCCTCGTGCAGGTCGCGCCCGCCGGTGCCGTAACAGGTGCTGACCCCCGAGCCGTAGCGGTCCAGAAGGACGGTGACCTCCTGCGCGCCGGTGCCGGCCGCCGCGACGACCCCCACGGGTCCGCGGCGAACGACGTTGGCGAACGCCAGGCCGACGCCGTCGATGATCGCGGTGCCGCACCCCGGCCCCATCACCAGGCGCCCGAGCTCGCGGGCACGGCGCTTGAGCACGACCTCGTCCTCGACCGACACGCCGTCGCTGAAGAGCATCACGTCCATCCCGGCACCGAGCGCCTTATGGGCCTCGAGCGCCGCGTAGTCGCCGGGCACCGAGATCAGCGCGATGTCGGCGGTCACCTTGGCCAGGCTCTTGGGCGCCGGCGCGGCGGCGGCGCCTGCCGTGGCGGCCGGGCGGGAATCCAGCACCGCGGCCGCCGCCTGCAGCCCCGCCTGCGCCTCGGCGCCGCCAGCCACCAGCACCACGTCATCCGGCCCCGCGGCGGCCATCGCCTCGTCCCACAGCCCCATGCCGCGGGCCTGCTCCAGATTGGCGAAGGTGGCCATGAAGCACGCCGCCTGATCGACCCCCTCGGTGCCCTCGGCCGCGCGCGCCGCCGACATCAGCTTGGCGCTGTCGGCCCAGCGACCCTGCCTGACCTCTGCCGCGATCACGCCTCCATCACCCGCCCCTGCTCGCCGACCAGCAACGGCTCGGCCTGGGCGCCGAGCGCCTCGTCGTCGGTCTCGCGCTCACGCAGGATGGTCCCGCGCCCGTCCTCGACCATGATCGCCCCCGGCCGCAGATGGATGAACGGCGAGGCCTGCGCCATCGCATAGGCGCCGGTCTGCCCGATCCAGACCAGATCGTCCACCCGAAGCGGCGGCAGCTCCACGTCGCGGGCGATGGCGTCGTGCTGCAGGCAGAGCGGTCCGAACAGGCTGGTGGAGCGCAGATCGCCGGCGCGCGGCGCCACGACGTGCACGGGCGAGCGCTTCCACAGCACGCACGGCACCTGCGTGATGCCCGCGTCGACCACCACCGCCCCCTGGCCGCGGCGCGCCACGACGCGTACCAGAAGCCAGCCCGCGTCGCGCACGAGCGCGCGGCCCGGCTCCAGGATGAGCTCGAACGGGCGGTCGCCGATCTCGGCGCGCACCGCCGTGACGTGTTCGGCCACGCCGGCGGCCGACGGCCAGCCGCCGCCCAGGTCGAGCCACTCGATCCCGCCGACCGCCTGGGCGGTGGCGACCAGGTTGGCGGCGGCCGCGGCGAAGCGCGCGACCGGCACCGGGTACTCCACTGTGACGCCGTGAATGGGCGGCCCCGAGGCCGGGAGCGGTCCGAGCTGGTAGGCGCCCAGGTGGGTGTGCAGGCCGGTCAGGCGCAGCGCCGCGCGCGCCAGCACCGATGCCGCGGCGTGCGCGTGGCGGGGGGTCATGCCGAAGCGGTCCACGCCCTCACGCCCCGGCGGCGACAGGCGGATGCCGATGCGGGCGTGCGGCGCGGCCTCGTCGGCGAGCGCGGCGATCCGGCGGACCTCCTCCGAGCCGTCCGCCACGATCGTGGCGCCCTCGCGCAGCGCGCGACGCAGGTCCTCGATCGGCTTGTGGGGACCGTTGAACACGATCTGCGCGCCGGGCACCCCGCCGCGCCTGGCCGTGCGGTACTCGAAGCCCGACGCCACCTCGGCCCACATGCCGGCACGGTGCAGGCGAGTGACGATGCCCATCAGCGGGTTGCTCTTCATCGAGTAGGCGATCGTGACGTCCGCGCCCCATGCCTCGCGGAACGCCTCGGCCTCACCGGCCAGGCGCGAGCCGTCGAACACGTAGAGCGGCGTGCCGAAGCGGTCGGCGAGCTCGGCCGCGTTTCGGGGCGGCCGGGTGTCGATCCGGCGGATCACGCGAGCACGGGTTCCCGCAGCCGGCTCCACACGCGCCGGGCGACGCGGCCCACCTCCTCCAGGTGGGGGTAACCGCTCGCGATGACCAGATCGATGCCGGCGGCGCGGTACTCGCGAAACGCAGCGGCCACTTGCCCGTAGCTTCCGACCAGCGCGGTCCCTGCGCCGCCGCGCACCGCGCGTATCCCGGCCCAGAGCCCCGACGCCACCCAGGCGTCGACATCGGCGGGGATCGCGTTCATGCGCGCCTGGCCGACCGAGTCGAATCCGGCGTACTCGCCGGCGCGGTCGTCCTGCACGCGGGCGTGTGCCAGAAGCTCCGTCGCGGCCGCGCGCGCCTCCCGCTCGGAACGTCGGGCGATCACGTGGATGCGCAGGCCGAAGCGCATGGGACGCGCGGCGATCCTCCGCATCTCGTCGACCCGTGCCGCGACCGCGGCCGCGGGCTCGCCCCACATCAGGTAGGTGTCCACGTACCTGGCCGCCAGGTCCGTGGCGGCGGCGCTGGCGCCACCCAGGTAGAGCGGACCCGAGAATCGTGTCCGCAGGGCTACGGCCAGGGCCTCGAGGCGCCGGTAGCGCGCCTGGTGGTCAAGCGGCTCGTGCCCGTACCCGTCGTGCGGCCCGCCGCCCGCAACCAGGTTGATCGCAATGCGCCCGGGGGCGATGCGCTCGAGCGTCTCGGCCTGATGGGCCGCGAGGGCCGCGGAGATCCCCGCCGGGTTGAGCGCCACGATCAGGCGGATCGTCCGCGTGCGCGCGGCGAGCGCCGCTGCGGTCGTCCAGCTCTCGGCGAACGGGGCGTCCGGGGCGAACGAGTCGTTGATCGCGCCCGTGGGCACCAGGATCTCGCACGCGCCCGCGCGCTCCGCCGCCCGCGTGACGCGGAGCAGGTAGTTGAAGGTGGGGGGCCGTTGCGGGGCGCGGGTGCCCAAATGCGGGCCGTCCCCCTCCGAAGGGCAGTACCAGGCGAGGTCGAGCATCGGGGCCCGATCCTAGCCTGGATCGTCACCCCGCGGGCGACGATGCACACCTTCGCCTTGACCGCCTGGCGACCATTAAGGATCGGTAAAGCGTGCCTGACACGACTTGCCCGGAAACCGTTTGCCGGCGCGGGATCCCGGCGCGCGAAACGACCCTTCCGACACGCGCCGAGGGTGTCGGCGCTGTCCCGTCGAGGACGCGGGCTCCGTGGAGAACGAGCTTGCACAGCCCGGGGCCAATCCCGAGACCGGAGCGAGCTTTGGCTATCCCCTGATATCAAGTGGCGCGGGTTCACGTCAACTGGCGGACGAGGCCGTCAAACGTGATGTTGGGGGTAGTCTCCGCGATCGATACCGAGGAGGCAGGATGCGCGACGGGGTGCGGGTCGAGCCCGGGTCGAAGGTCAATCTGGGGGACTTTCGGGCGGACGCGAAGCTGGGGCTCGAGGACCGGGAGGTCGCGCAGGCCGCGACGGCGCGGCTGGGTGAGCGGCTCCATGACCTCGGGGCGCTGCTCGCAGCCAGCGGCAAGCACGCGCTCATGCTCGTCCTCCAGGGGATGGACGCCTCGGGCAAGGACGGGACCGTTCGGCACTGCATCGGGCCACTCAACCCGATGGGCGTCGAGGTGACCTCGTTCAAGGCGCCATCGTCGCTCGAGCTGGCCCACGACTTCCTGTGGCGGATCCACGCAGCGTGCCCCCCGCGCGGCACGATCGGCATCTTCAACCGCAGCCACTACGAGGACGTGCTGGTCGTGCGGGTCGAGAACCTGGTGCCCGAGGCGGTCTGGAGCCCCCGCTACGCCGCCATCAACGCGTTCGAGCGCACGCTGGTGGACGAGGGCACGCTGATCGTCAAGTGCTGGCTCAACATGTCCAAGGACGAGCAGGCGATCCAAATGCGGGAGCGCCTGGCCGACCCCACCAAGAACTGGAAGTTCAACCCGGACGACCTCGAGAAGCGCAAGAAGTGGGACGAGTACATGGAGGCCTACCGGGTGATGCTGGAGGAGACCTCGACGGAGTGGGCGCCGTGGCACGTCATCCCGGCCGACCGCAAATGGGTCCGCAACCTCGTCGTGTCGGAGCTTCTGGTCGACGCCCTGGAGCGCCTGGACATGACATGGCCGGCCCTGGACCCGAAGGTCAGGAAGATGAAGATCGAGTGATCCGCCCGGGTCGACTCGGCGTACCCGTCACCGGCTGGGACATCGTCGCGCACGCGGGAGAGATTGCCGTGACGACGACCTGAGGAGCCAGAGTCTCCGCGAGCATCCGCTTCGACCTGCCGCAGTCCGAGCTGCCGCGGGCCTGGCCGTCGATCCCGCCCATCCCGGCTCGCTCGGCATCGCGATCTCGGAGGGCATCGAGGCGGCCGTGACCTCCGGCGGGGCAAAGAAGTACAGCCTCGGCTCGTTCCTGCCGCACGTCCCGCTGCGCCAGACGAGGTCGACTTCGTGGTGTGAGCACGGCCTCGGGATCGTCGCCGATGGCATGATCGGCCGATGCCGACCACCTTCGTCTACGGACCGCACCTGCAGGCCTACAACCCGAGCGACGACGTGGAGCGCCCGCTGCGACGGCGTCTCGGGATCGACCTGATCGGGGCGTATGGGCTGCTGGAGCGCGACGACGTCGTGGTGGTCGAGCCCGCGCCCGCTACCGTCGCGGACGTGGAGCGCATCCACGCCCCCGCGTACGTCGGCGCGGTACGCCGCTACAGCGCCAACCCCGAGCTCGCCGCCTCGTGGGAGGCCGGCCAATGGGGACTCGCGCCCGGTGGCGATACGCCCGCGCGCGCGGGCATGCACGAGGCCGCCCTGGGCGTATGCGGCGCGTCGCTCGCCGCCGCCGATCTGGTCATCCGCGGCGAGGCCGACACCGTCTACTGCCCCGCCCCTGCCGGTCTGCACCACGCGCTCGCCAACCGGGCGTCGGGGTTCTGCGTGTACAACGACTGCGCGCTCGCGATCCGCGCGTTGCTGGACGCGGGTCTCGAGCGCGTCGCATACGTGGATGTGGACGCCCACCACGGCGACGGCGTCCAGTGGCTCTTCTACGACGACCCCAGCGTGCTGACGGTCTCGATCCACGAGAGCGGCAAGTTCCTGTACCCGGGCACCGGCGGCATGGAGGAGCGCGGCGCGGGCGCGGGCCTGGGCACAGCGATCAACGTGCCGCTGCCGCCGTTCACGGGCACCGTTCCCTTCGTGCGGGCGGTGGAGGAGGTGGTGGTCCCGGCCGTGACCCGGTTCGCCCCCGACGCGCTGGTCGTGCACCTTGGCGCCGACATCCACCACGCCGACCCCCTGGCCCACCTGTGCGTGGACCTGGAGGCCCTGCCACGCATCTACCGTCTGCTGCACGACCTGGCCCGCCACGCCGCGGGCGGCCACTACATCGTGCTGGCGGGCGGCGGCTATAACATCGACCTGCTCGCCCGGGTCTGGGCGCTGCAAATGGATGAGCTGGTCGGCGCCGGCCTGCCCGACGCCCTGCCCGCCGACTGGCTGGCCCGCGCCGAGCAAGAGACCGGCGGGCGCTTCACCGCGCGTCTGCTGGAGGACTCGGAGCACGCGATCCCGGCGGACCAGCGTGAGCGCGCTGACGTCGAGGCAAACGTCCTCGTGGATCAGGCCAGGTCACTGGTCGGCTGATCCGCGCCCCTCCTCCCGAGGGCATCATGATGCCTACATCGGTGATGCTATGATGACAATATGCGAACGACGGTGACCCTGGATCCGGATGTCGAGGCGATCATCCGTACGGCAATGAGCGAGCACGGGATCTCGTTCAAGCGGGCGCTCAACGACGCGATCCGCCGGGGTGTCGCTCCCAGGCGTCAGGGCCGGTTCACGACCCCGACCTTCGCGATGGGTGAGCCGCGTGTTCCGCTCACGAAGGCGCTGGCGCTCGCAGCCGATCTCGAAGACGACGAGACCGTACGCGAGCTGGCCGCCGGCAAGTAGGAGCACCGAGGACATGCTCGTCGTCGATGCCAACGTGCTGCTGCATGCGGTCAACCGATCCGCGGCCCGGCACCGTACGGCACGCTCCTGGCTCGACGGCGCGCTTTCCGACGATGAGCCGATCGGCTTCGCCTGGATCGCGCTGCTCGCGTTCGTTCGGATCAGCACCCGATCGGGCATCTTTCCCACGCCCCTGTCGCCACAGCAGTCGCTCGGCATCGTCGAGGAGTGGCTTTCGCAGCCGACCGCCCTGCAGGTCCATCCGACGAGCAGGCACTTCGCGATCCTGCGCGGGCTCATCGATCAGACGGGCACGGCGGGCAACCTGACGGGCGACGCGCACCTGGCTGCCCTCGCGATCGAGCACGGCGCCGAGCTGGTCTCGTTCGACCGAGACTTCCAGCGCTTCGAGGGCCTGCGGTCAGTGCTCCTCTGACGACGACCGCACCCGGACCGAAGCGTCAGCTCGTGCGCTTCTTCTTGGGCGGCATGTGGATGGGGCGGCCCAGGGCGACCAGGCCCGCTTCCTTGAAGCCTTCCGACAGCGTCGGGTGCGCGGCGATGGAGTCGCCGACGGTCTCGATCACGGCCTCCGCGTCGATCGCGATGACGCCGGCGTTGATCAGATCCGTGGCCTGCAGGCCGACGATGACGACGCCCAGCACCTCGCCGGTCTGGACATGGTGGATCATCTTGAAGAACCCGGTCTTGTCGGCGAACATCGCCGCGCGCGCGATCGCCATGTAGGGGAACTGGCCCGAGACGACATTCTCGCGACCGTGCTTCTCGACGGCGGCGCGCTCGGACAGGCCGACGCTCGCGACCTCGGGGTCGGTATAGATGCAGCTCGGCACGGCGCCGCTCATCTCGACGCGGTGACCGGCGATGTTCTCGGCCGCGATCTCGCCCTCGCGAAACGCGGTGTGGGCGAGCTGCCAGTAGCCGGCCACGTCGCCCACCGCGTAGACGTGGTCGAGCGTGGTCTTGCGCGTCGCGTCGGTCTGGATGCCCTTCTTGTCGAACGTGATGCCGACGTCTTCCAGGCCGATGCCGTCCACCGTCGCGCCACGGCCGGTCGCGACCAGGATCAGGTCGCCGATGACGCTCGCCGCCTCCCCGCCCTTCTCGAAATGCAGCACCATGCCGTCGGCGCCCTCCTCGACCGTGGTGGCGCGGGCGCCCGTGTGGATCGTGATGCCGTTCTTGTCGAACGCGCGGGTCAGGGCCTTGATCGCGTCGTCGTCCTCGACCGGGATCAGCGAGTCGAGCATCTCGACGATCGTCACCTCGGTGCCGAAATGGTGGAAGATCGACGCGAACTCCACGCCGATGACCCCTCCGCCCAATACCACCAGACGCTTGGGGATCTCGGTGATCGCGAGCAGGCCCGTGGAGTCGACGCACTTGGGGTGGTCGATGCCATCGACGGGCGGGCGCAGCGGGTGCGAGCCGGTCGCGATCACCGCGTGCTTGAAGGTGACGTCCTCGGCGCCCTCCACCGCGATGGTGTTCGGCCCGACGAAGCGGCCCCGCCCGCTGACCACGGTGGCGCCGTTGGCCTTGAGGAGCTGCCCGACGCCGCTCACCATCGTCGTGACGATCTCGCCCTTGTTGGCCTGCACCTGGCCGAAGTCGATCGAGGTCTCGCCAACCGTGACGCCGAGCTGGGGGAACGCCTGGTGGGCGTCCTTGACCGCGTGGGCGCTCTGCACCCAGGCCTTGGTGGGGATGCAGCCGACGTTGAGGCAGGTGCCGCCCAGCTCGCCCTGCTCGATCAGCGCCACCGACAACCCGAGCTGCGCGGCCCGGATCGCCGCCGGGTAGCCACCGGGTCCGCCTCCGAGCACCGCGACATCGACATCCATCGTCTCTGGTCTTCCCTTCAGGTCGTGTGAGCCGGGACTGTACCTGGCTGGCCTCCGGCGCCCCGGGGCCCCGCACGATGACATGCCGCGCCCGGCGTGCGTCCATCCGCCGCGGCCGCGCGGACTCGTCCGGGACGCACATCCCCCGCTATCGTCTTGGGGTAAGGAGTCAAGGAGTCGTTCGAAGGAGCCGGGGATGCCGACGTATCGCAGCCGCACCACCACACACGGGCGCAACATGGCCGGCGCCCGGGCGCTGTGGCGGGCCACCGGCATGAAGGACGGCGACTTCGACAAGCCGATCATCGCGGTTGCCAACTCGTTTACCCAGTTCGTGCCCGGACACGTCCATCTGAAGGACATGGGCCAGCTCGTGGCCGGCGAGATCGCCGCGGCGGGCGGGGTGGCGAAGGAATTCAACACGATCGCCGTGGACGACGGCATCGCGATGGGCCACGACGGAATGCTCTACTCGCTGCCCTCGCGCGAGGTCATCGCAGACTCGGTGGAGTACATGGTCAACGCCCACTGCGCGGACGCGCTGGTGTGCATCTCCAACTGCGACAAGATCACGCCGGGGATGCTGATTGCTGCGCTGCGGCTCAACGTGCCGGCGGTGTTCGTGTCGGGCGGGCCGATGGAGGCCGGCAAGTACCTGGCCGACGGCATCGAGCGCTCGCTCGACCTGGTCGACGCGATGGTCATCGCCGCCGACCCGAACGCCACGGACGAGGAGGTCGCCCAGCACGAGCGCTCCGCCTGCCCCACCTGCGGGTCCTGCTCGGGCATGTTCACCGCCAACTCCATGAACTGCCTGGTCGAGGCGCTGGGCCTCGGGTTGCCGGGCAACGGCTCGCTGCTCGCCACCCACGCCGACCGCGAGCGCCTCTTCCGCCGCGCGGGACAGATCGCGGTCGACCTCGCCAAGCGCTGGTACGAGCACGACGACGATACGGCCCTGCCGCGCTCCATCGCGTCGTTCGAGGCGTTCGAGAACGCGATGACGCTCGACATCGCGATGGGCGGGAGCACCAACACCGTGCTGCACCTGCTGGCCGCCGCGCATGAGGCGGGCGTGGACTTCACCATGCAGGACATCGACCGGCTCTCGCGCCGGGTGCCGTGCATCTGCAAGGTCGCGCCGGCCACGCCGCTCTACCACATGGAGGACGTGCACCGGGCCGGGGGGATCATGGCGCTGCTCGGCGAACTCGACCGCGGGGGGCTCCTCAACCGTGGCGTCCCAACGGTCCATTCCCGGACGCTCGCAGAGGGCATCGCCGCCTGGGACGTGGCGCAGAGCACCGACGAGGCGGTCCACACGTTCTACCGCGCCGCGCCGGGCGGGGTGCCGACCCAGGTCGCGTTCTCACAGGAGCGCCGCTACCCGACGCTCGACCTGAACCGCGACGAGGGCTGCATCCGCAACATCGCCCATGCCTACAGCACCGACGGCGGCCTCGCTGTGCTCTTCGGCAACATCGCGACGGACGGCTGCATCGTCAAGACCGCCAGCGTCGAGCCCGGGAGCCTCGTGTTCAGCGGGCGCGCGCGCGTGTGCGAGAGCCAGGACGAGGCCATCGACCGCATCCTGGCTCAGCAGATCGTGCCGGGCGACGTCGTCGTCATCCGCTACGAGGGTCCCAGGGGCGGCCCCGGCATGCAGGAGATGCTCTACCCGACCAGCTACCTCAAGTCGATGGGTCTCGGCAAGGACTGCGCGCTGCTGACCGACGGGCGCTTCTCGGGTGGCACCTCCGGGTTGTCGATCGGCCATGTCTCGCCCGAGGCCGCCGACGGCGGCGAGATCGCGCTGATCGAGGAGGGCGACACCATCGACATCGACATCCCCAACCGCCTGATCGGCCTGGCCATCGACGACGAGGAACTGGAGCGCCGCCGGGCCGCGCAGGAGGCGCGTGGCGACGCCGCGTGGACGCCGGCCGCGCGCGAGCGTCACGTCTCGCAGGCCCTGCGCGCCTACGCCGCCATGACCACGAGCGCCGCCACCGGCGCCGTCCGTGACGTCAGCCAGATCGAAGGCCTCGCCCGCCTCCGCCCGCCGATCACCCGCGAAGTGTGACGTCGGCTGTGACACTTCATACGTATTTTGTGACACTTCGTGCGCATTTTGTGACACTTCGGACCTTGGATGCCACACGGCGCGGAGTACAATCATGTTCATGACGGATGCCCAGACATGGACGCTGGTCGGCACGGTGGTGGCGTTGTCGGGCGCGCTCGTCACCGTGATCATCGCGTTCATGACGACCCGCTTCGCCGGTCTCGATCGGCGCTTCGAAGAGATTGGTCGGCGGTTCGACGAGTCCAATCGACGATTCGATCAGATCGACGACCAGGTCACCCGAATCGACACTCGGTTCACGCGACTCGAGGGGCAGCTGACGGGTCTCGATCGGGATGTGCAGGCCCTGACCCGGCACGTCATGGGCAACGGCACCGAACCGGCCTGATCCGTCGGAACGTGGACGATCGGCACGTCAGATGAGGGCTGCCAGACGCCGGCCGCGGTCGGTGCCGGTGGAGAGGAAGAACGCCCGGACGCCGTCGCGGTAGACGCCCGTAGCGGCCTCGTCGATCGCGTCGGGCAGGGCGTCGGCGAACCGGGCGAGGGACTGGACGTCGGGGTCGCTCAAGTTCAGGCGGATGGTCGTGGTGGCGCCGACCTCGCCCAGGCCGTCACCCGGGTAGACGGCGATCTTGCGCTTGCACAGGGCCACGGTCAGCTCCTGCGCGCTGACGCCCCACTGCGCGCAATCGACGACGCAGGAGAAGCCGTAGTCGGGAGCGATCACCGGCGCGGCGACCTGCGTGAGCCGCGCGAGGTTGGCGCGCACCACCTGCTCGCCGTGGCGGAGCCAGGCGGTATCGGCCAGCGCGGCCATGGCCCCCGCCTGCGCCAGCGTGCTGGTGTTGAGCCGCACCGCCGCGATCTTGACCTGCAGGCACGCGCGCACCAGGTCGGGCGGGCCGCCCAGCCCGCCGATCCGCGCCCCGGCCAGGCCGTAGCCGTGCGCGAAGCCGCTCGACTCGAGGACGGTCGCGTCCGGGTGCTCGGCGGCGAGCGCCGACAGGTGGTGATGCTCGGCCGAGGGGTTGATGCGATGCGCCGCGTGGGTGGAGTCGGCCAGGAGCACCAGCCGCCGCTCGGCCGAGAGGCGAAGGAGCGCCTCGAGCTCCTCGCGTCGCTGCACGGTGCCGAACGGGTTGATCGGGTCGCAGACCACGATCATCTTCGTACGCTCGGTCACGGCCGCGGCGACCTCGTCCGGGTCCAGACGCCAGCCGTTGGCCGCGCCCAGCCGCACGAACACCGGCGTGGCCCCCGCCAGCCGGAACGCCGGCACGAAGTGGAAGTAGCCGGGATCAGTGGCGATCACCTCGTCGCCCGGGTCCAGGCAGGCGAGCGCCGCGTAGCCCACGCCGGCCTGAGCGCCCTCGGTGCCGATCACCTCGAAGTCCTCGTCGCGCGCGCGCCCCAGCAGACGCTCGGCGACGCGGTCGCGAAGCGCCGCGTCAAGATCCGGTGAGTAGGGCCCCAGCCGCTCCGGGGTCGCGGCGGCGCGGATCGCGTCCACGGCCGCGGGCGACGGGCCGATGTGGTTGGCCATCCAGCCCAAGTCCGCCCACTCGGAGCGGTCAAGCGCGATCTGGCCGTCGCGATAGATCTCGGCCGGATCCCAGCCCAGGATCCGGTAGGCGTCGCGGTAGGTCATGTAGTTGCCGAAGCCCTGCGGATCGGCCAGCACCGCCCGCGCGCGCGCCGACACCGCCCAGCCGGGTTCGCCCCCGGGCGGACGCCAGGTCAGGATCGACCGGCGGGTGGGCGCCCTCACCTGGTCACGCGCGTGCCCGTGGTCCCGCGAAGCGCCTCGGCGGTCTTGTCCAGGGAGGTGATGATCGCCTGGGTGCCGCCGCCCTCGACGAACCTGATGGCCGCCTGCACCTTGGGCCCCATGCTGCCGGCCGGGAACTGCCCCGCGGCCATGTGCTCGCGTGCCTCGGCGATCGTCATCGTGTCGAGCGGCCGCTCTGCGTCGGTGCCGAAGTCCACCGATACGCGCTCCACGCCGGTCAGAAGCAGCAGCGTCTTGGCCGCGACCAGCCCACCCATCAGCGCCGCCGCCAGATCCTTGTCGATGACCGCCTCGACACCCGCCAGCACGCCGTCGGTGCGCGCCACGGGAATGCCGCCCCCGCCGCACGCGATGACGATCTGCTTGTCGTCGAGCAGCGTCCTGACCTGTGGCCACTCCACGACTTCGATCGGCAGGGGCGACGCGACGACGCGCCGCCAGCCGCGGCCCGAGTCCTCGGCGACGTCCCAGCCGCGCGCGTCGGCCAACCGCCTGGCCCGACCCGCCGAGAAGAACGGCCCGATCGGCTTGGTCGGGGTGGTGAAGCACGGGTCGGCCGTGTCCACCACCACCTGGGTCACCACGGCCGCCACGGTGCGCGGCAGGCCCTGCCGCTCCAGGGCGTCGCCAATCGCGCTGGACAGGAGCCAGCCGAGCTGCCCCTGGGTCATGGCACCGAGCACGTGCAGCGGCTGCGGCGGCACTTCACGCGCCACCGCTTCCTGCGCCAGGGCGAGCGCACCGACCTGCGGCCCGTTGCCGTGGACGACCACGAGCCTCCGTCCCTCGCCCAGCAGCGCGACCGCATGGCCGGCCACCTCACGGGCCCGTTCCATCTGCTCGTCGACGCTCCCGAGACCGGACGGCGCGAGCGCGTTGCCGCCCACGGCCATAACCACAATTTCACTCACCGAGATTTTCTCCATCCGTCGACCTTGTAACCGGTCCCTTCTCGGACGATAGTGACCCCCTACCCCGGGTGCCGTCTGCGGCGGGGGTATCCATTCCACGATTCAGCGGAGGTACACGTGGCGAAGATCCAGGGACCCAAGCCCGAAGCCGGGCAGGAGCTCCACGACGTAGCCGAGAAGGTCTACCCGGACATCAAGGCCGAGCCGGGCGAAGAGGCGTACATCTTCATGCACACCGTCCCCTACGAGGGGTCGGTCGGCCTGGTCAACCTGCTCACCGCGACCCGCCTGGGTCGTAAGGGCTTCAAGGTCACGCTGGTGCTCTACGGACCCGGTGTGCTGATGGCATCCGGTACGCGCGGATACCCCAGCGTCGGCGCCGAGGCCTTCCCGGGCCACATGGCCATCAACAATCAAATCAAGACGCTCATCAAGGAAGGCGCCACGATCTACGCCTGCCGGTTCGCCATGGGCGCCCTGTACGGGCAGCGCGAAGACGACCTGATCGAGGGCGTCAAGGCATTCAACCCGCTGGACGTGCTCGACTCGGCGCTGACCGCGTGGAGGATCAAGGCGTTCCAGCTCAACACCTGGACGGTCTAGGACCGCGGACGATGAGTGAGCGCGACGATGTGATCGTGCGATGGCGTGAATCGGAGGGCCGGCTCTACCCGGTCGTGACGGTTCGCCCGGAACTGTACGAGATCGCCATCGGGGTTGTGCGCTCGCTCGCCGACCATCTGGAGGGCGTGCCCGACCTGGACGCGTTGGTCACCAGCTACCTCGCATCGAGCCCGGTCGCAGATCTGGAAGCGGCCGGGATCGAGCGCGGCTCGCTCCCTCCCGAGCTCGATGCCGACATGGTGCGCGACGCCGCCTACCAGCTGCGCGCGCGCGAGTTGGGACAGCGGGCGGCGCAGGAGGGAGCCGAGCTCGCCATCGAGCGGGCACGCAAGGCGGGTGATCCCAGCGCGGTGCTGTGGCAAAGCGGCGAGGACGAGCTCGTTCCGCCGTATCGCCGCGTGGAGATGTCGCTGGCCACCGGGTTCGCCGTCTCGGTCTCGACCGAGTACAACCCGGACACGATGCGGCCGCTGTACGTGCTCGAGGGCTTCCAACTGGACCCGGACAGCGGCTCTGGCGCCGAGCCGCTCTCGCCGCGACAGGAGTTCGACGACGCGCGCACATGGACCGCCGCCGCCGCCGAGCTTCGCCAGAAGATTCTGATCCCGTAAGCGAACGACCAGGAGACTCGATGTCACTGCCCGAAGGAATGAAGCGCGAAGTCATCGACGGCCACAGCCACATCGGCGAGATCGAGGCGTGGCCGTTCTACGGCATCGACTACCCCGTCAAGCCGATCGTCTACGACTTCCCCAAGACCAAGGACATGCTCAAGTTCATGGACGAGCACGGAATCGAGCGCAGCCTGGTCATGTCCAACTACGGCATCCCCAAGCCCGAGCAGCCGTTCTCGCTCAACCCGATCGTCATGGAGGCCGCCGACACCACCGACCGCATCCGCGGCCTGTTGTGGGTGTCGTTCCTGCCCCGCGACCGCGAGCACACCGTCGAGTCGCTCAAGAACGCCGGCGAGAAAGGCATCCTGGGCCTCAAGACCACGTTTCTGTTGGGCGGCAACCCCAACCCGGCCGAGTGGGACGACGAGACCCGCGAGATCGCGAACATGTGCATGGACATCGCCGAGAAGCACGACTACGTCTTCCACTTCCACACCTCTGCCGGCGGCAACAGCGACATCAACAACTTCATCCCGCTGGTTGAGGAGTACGGCAAGCGCGTCAAGATCCACCTGGTGCACTTCGGCGGCGGCGTCAGCGGCCACATCAAGCTGGTGCCGAAGTTCCTGCAGTGGGTCAAGGACGGCTTCAAGGTCTACACCGACACCTCGTGGGCGATCGGCTTCGGCGCGCGCTGGCTCCTGGTCGAGATCGAGAAGAACGGCGGCTTGGGCGCCGACCGCGTGATCTTCGGCTCGGACGAGCCCTGGTCGGACTTCATGGGCGAGTACTGGAAGATCGAGGGCGCTCCGGTCAGCGACGAGCTCAAGAAGATGGTGCTCAAGGAGAACTTCGAGAAGCTCCACGGCGACCGGTGGGGATGAGCATCGACATCAAGACGCTTGCGGTCGAGCTGCAGTCGCTCGGCGTGCGGACCACGGTCCCGACCGGCAACGGCGACACGCGGGCAGGCGGCGCGGGACCGTCCGACGCGGGCTTCCTGTGGGTGGACGGCGCGCCTCTGACGGTGCCCGTTCACGGCGACTACGTGGCGAGGTCGCCGTACGAGCTCGTGATGGGCGCCAACGGGCGCTCCGGCGTGCTGTCGCGCGCGGGCGAGGAGGTCGGCCGCGTGACGCTCCACCCGCGGCCCAAGATCTACGACCTGGAGACGGCCGACGGCATCCCGTACTGGAAGATCGGCCTGATGCACCTGGACAGCTTCGCCTCGACGGTGTTCCAGCGCTGCGTGTACTGGGGTACCGACGATCAGTGCCACTTCTGCGCGATCGGCACGTCGCTCAAGTCGGGCAAGACGATCCCCGTCAAGACCCCGG